>JAZQVQ010000078.1:0-15901 GCA_045631825.1 Eubacteriales bacterium
TTTTATAAAGTAAAACTATCTAATTATTCATAATTATGTTATTTTTCATGTTATGGATAGTTTTTTAAAGTAATTAATAGTTTCATTTTATCAATATGAATTGGGTAATGAAATTTTTATTTTTTGTTTTATTAAATTCAAAACAAAGGATAATACTAAACAATACTATTTTGAGAAATTCAACTTATTTATCTGCACTATACTCCTCAATCCTCTTAATCCACTCTTCTTTTTCTTCAGGAGTTAATTCTCTGAGTGGCTTGCGTAGGATTTTTGTTACTTTGGATGAATAAAATAACAATTCCAAATTTTCATCATGTAGAGGATTTTCTTTGATTCGCAGCCGAATGGCTTTTTTTAATATAAAAATTGTGAATGAAAATACTATTTTCTTTATCATTGTTTATGCACCTCCATATATATATGACTAAAATCGCAAAATACTTCACAAAAATTTACAAAAATATTTAAAATCGTAAATTTCGACAAAAAACGACACCGTGTTTCGTGCAACTACGACAACACGGTGTTTTTTTATATATCCCCATATGAAAGGAGTTGATGATAAATATGAATCACCCATAAAACCGAACAAAAAACAGGAGTTGATTTTAATGAATACAGGTAAAAAGCATCCAAGATTAATCGGTATGTCCTATCATGACGAAAGAGAACTGAACTCTATTGAAGAAGTTGCAAAATATATATGTGAAAAAGGTGCGTCAGGTGATGTAACAATTACATACGAAGACGGAACTCCGTTCTTAAACACCTTCGAAATATATATCGATAGAATTTCTGATATAGAATACCGTTCAGAGTTATTAAAAATCCTTATTCCTATGCAGAAAGAGTTGGATGGTACAGAAGAAATTGCTGATCCCGATGATTCTGAAGATATGGGAATGAAAATGTAAAAGAGGTGAAAAATCATGAGCGAATTTGACAGAATGAGCCGTTATGCAGAACAAATGCAAAAGCAGTATCCCGAAGGTACTCGCCTTGTGTTAAATAGCATGAATGATCCGTATGCTTCTGTTCCACCCGGTACAAGAGGTACAGTAGATTTCGTGGACGATGCAGGACAGATTCATATGAAATGGGATAATGGCAGAACACTTGCAATCGTTCCCAGTGAAGATGATTTCAGAAAGCTTACCGATGAAGAGTTGGCAGAAGAATCTGAAATTGAAGAATCAGAAGATTTAGAACAAACAATGTAAAAAGAGGTGTATAAAAACTAAATAATCAGAATGGTCGGATGCCGTATGGCAATCCGATTTTTTGATATGTTTGCGGGAATCGGTGGTTTTCGTACAGGATTAACTAAAATAGGAGGTTTTGAGTGTGTCGGTCATTGTGAAATTGATAAATACGCTAATGCAGCGTATTGTGCGATGTATAAAACCGGGGGTGAGCAATATTATGAAGATGCGCGAGAAATCGACCCCCAAAATCTCCCCAACTTTGACCTGCTCTGTGCAGGATTTCCTTGCCAAGCTTTCAGCGTTGCCGGAAAGCGAATGGGATTCAGTGATACAAGAGGAACTCTCTTCTTTGATGTTGCCCGAATCCTTGAAGTTAAAAGACCTGCATTTGTATTCTTGGAAAACGTTCAAGGTTTGTTATCGCATGACTCAGGCGAAACACTTAAAACCATCTACTCCCTGCTTGTTGAAATGGGGTATAATCTCGAATGGTGTGTGCTTAACAGCAAATATTTCGGAGTCCCCCAACAAAGAAGGCGGTTGTATATTATCGGATATCTTGATGGACGATGTACCGGACAAATATTTCCTGTCGAATGCTGCAATGGAGCGAATCTTAAAGAAATCATCCCCGGCAGTCAAGGACAGAGAGTCTACGACATAACAGGTGTTTCGTGTACATTGTGTGCAGGTGGCGGTGGTATGGGTGGTAAAACAGGATTATATTTCATTGATATGAATAGCGATCCCGTGATAACTTCCCAAGCACGATGCATAACTGCACGACAAGATTCAGGTGTAAGTAATCGCAGAGGTGAACATTCAGGTGTGTTAGTAGAAGATGCTCCGAGAGCTGTATTGACACCCGACAGAGAAAAGGTTCGTCAGCAAGGCAGACGGATGAAAGAACCCGATGAGGAAATGTTCACAATAACTGCTCAAGATAGACATGGCGTTTATCATAAGGGCAGAATCCGTAAGCTTATGCCCATTGAGTGTTGGCGATTACAAGGATTTGAAGATAAACAATTTAATAAGGTTGTCGCATCCGGTATTAAGGATGGACAGTTATATAAGATGGCTGGTAACTCTGTGAGTGTACCGGTCATTTCTGCTATTGGCAGAAAAATAAGAGAAGTTAATGAAAAATATCAAATTGTAAAGGAGTGATAGTATGCCGAACCATGTTACTAATCGTATCAAGTTTTCGGGTGATCCCGAAAGAATCAGAGCGATTATGGAAGGTATAAAACACGATGAAATGGGTCTTGGTTCTGTTGATTTCAACAAGATAATTCCTATGCCTGAATCATTGAATATTACAGCAGGTTCGATTACAGATAAAGGTCTTAAAGCATATAAAGACTTTGTCTCTGTTCTTTTATTTGATGGTGCAAACAAAGGGATTGACCTTCTGAATATTCCCGAAGAAAAAGAAGCTATCTTCTTAAAACAGAGAACAGATATTGATGATGACGAATGGGCAGCAGGTCGTCAGGCTTTCCGTAACATTCAGCAGTATGGGTTTCCTACATGGTATGAATGGAGTATCAATAATTGGGGTACAAAATGGAATGCCTACGACTGTATTGAAATTGAAGATGCAGCAGAAGCACGGAAAGAACTCTGTTTTAATACTGCCTGGTCTGCTCCACATCCTATTCTGTCAAAACTTGCGCAGATGTATCCCGATGTTGAAATAGAACACGAATGGGCTGATGAAGACTTCGGTCACAATCTTGGCAGGATTAGGTATAAGGGCGATATAATTCTTGAAGAATATATACCTGAAACCATGAAAGAAGCATTCGAACATGCTTTGAAAGTTCACGGATATGAAGATATGGAAACTGTTGGTCTAACATTGAATTCAACTGAAACCGACTATATTCCTATTTGGCATGAAGAATTATCTGCTGTTCAGTTTCAAGATAAGGTCTTTTTGTTCTCTGAAAGCAGAAAGTCTGCAGCTGATGTTCCTAAAGGCTTCTACTGTTATGAGTGCAGAACAAGTGATGACCAAAGCTTCTTGGCAACTCTTGAACCAAAGGTAAAAGTAAACTTTGGTGGTACTCTCATTACGGATGAACCGATTGAATTCGGAGAAAAAGGCTATATAGACCTTAAAGAAGAACCAATTTTATTCCCCGATATTGACGAGGTGTCTTTTGAAAGGTTTATGAACGATAAGGCAGAAATTGAACAGGAAATGGTAGGTGCAGAAAGTTGTCAGTTAAGTCAGTAAATACAGAAGAACTTCGTAGTATGTCCAATACTGAAGGTCTTGTGTTGCAGGGATGTGGTGGTGAACTAAAAGAATGGATTGACGGCATCAACGGTCTGTTTAAAAGAGCTGGTATTCTTCTTGAAGACTGCGAATTTAAAGAGGATGACTGTTATACATTCAAAAATGGTGACCTCACATGTTTACTGTTTCCTTTCGATGAGGATATTCAAGTCGATTTAGGAAAAATGGCAATGTGGCGTTTGCAGACACATCAGGATCTTGGCGGTACTTGGTTTTCAGATTATGTGGATAATCGTCTTGGTGGTTTCATTAATGAGAATGATTCTGTCGAAGAAAAAGTCAAACCCGATTGTGCTTTGATTGGAGAAGATGGCAATATTTTCAATCTTATGGGTATTGCATCAAGGACTTTAAAAGAAAACGGTATGGCTAATGAAGCCAAAGAAATGTGTGAGCGTGTAAGATCATCAGGCAGTTATTACGAAGCTCTCGGTGTTATCGGTGAATATGTCAATATCACCTCCTCCGAAGACATGACCGAAGATAAAAGCGAGGGAATTGCATTACAATGAGTGAAATCCTTGCATTTATCATAGGTGCTATGTTAAGCAGTATAGTAACTACCATAGCGATGTGTTGCGTTTTTATAAACAAAAAGAATTACTATGAAGAAAAAATCATAGAACTTCAAAAATCAAATAAGTACGAGTAAGACGGTATTTATCACAAAATGATGAATACCGTCTTTTTTTATGCCCAAAAGTGAGGTGATTCAATGAAAACCCCTGTATCAAGGGTTGGTAACAAAAGTTCAATACTCAACATTCTCTATGCTGTATTTCCTTTACAGTACGGCAGATTTGTTGATGTGTTCGGTGGTTCCGGTAGCGTCCTTCTGGGAAAAGAGCAGGTTGACTCCTTCGAGGTTTACAATGACTATGACAGGAATTTGGTAAACCTTTTCCATTGCATGAAGGAACGAACTATGGCAACAATTCGTGAAATCGGCTTTTGCAATCTTAACTCACGTGAGGATTTTAACTCTGTTAAAAAGTTCTTTGAGTTTGAAGAATTCAAAGATGATTTTTACAGAGAAGAATTACTGTTGACAGAACTGATGTTTCCACCCCCCGAAGCAAATGAACTTAATGAAATAAGAACTCGTATTACTAAAGACTATGATGTCCGTAGAGCAGCAATGTTTCTCAAACTCTTACGATACAGTTATTCAAGCGGCTGTAAGTCTTTTGCATCACAGCCATTTGATATACGAAAGTTGTTTGAGCTTATAAAACAACTTGAAAACAGAATGGCAAATGTAGTGGTTGAAAACCAGGACTTTGAAACGCTTATAAAACACTACGACAGACAGGATACCTTTTTCTATGCTGATCCACCATATTTTTCTACTGAAGATATGTATGCTGTAGGTTTCAATTGGAATGACCACGTACGCTTAAAGGATACACTTTCAAAAATACAAGGAAAGTTCTTGCTTTCATATAACGATTGTCCCGAAATAAGAGAACTGTACAAAGGCTTTTCTATGCTTGATTTTTCTCGTACTCATTCTATGGCACAAAGGTACGAAGCCGGAAAAGAATTCAAAGAGTTACTTATATCAAACTATGACTTATATGAAAGAGAACGAAGCAAACCACAACAGTTAACCTTATTCAGTTGTTGTGATGATAAATATGATTATGAAAAAGTGTTAAAGGAGTGTATCGTCCAATGCAGAATTCAGAATTAAATCAAGACAGTATATTTCTTTCTATACCTCTTGAAGATTTTGAAAGTTTAAACATTTCGGTAGAAAGAGTGTGTTCTACTCGTTCGGGTATGGGAACATTACAAATCAAAATAACAAATAACGAAAGCGAGGTTGATAGTTAATGGCAAAAATATATCGTGTTCTTGGGAAAAAAGGAAGGATTACAATTCCTTTTGAATTAAGGCAGTCTGTCGGTTTTAAATATAACGATGTTTTATCATTTACCGAATCCGAGGATGGAAATTCAATAATCGTAAAAAGGGAAAAAGTCTGTGACAACTGTAATTTAACTAATTCAGCACCAATCGATAAAATGACTTTATTTGATTTTTTGAATCAACTTCCCGTTGAGCAGCAAAAGGCTGCACTTGTTCATCTTTCGGTTAAATGGGCAATGGAACAGGCAGGTGTTAATCTTGAAAATTAAAATATTCCAAATCAATAATGAACGAGATGCAAATGATGTTAAGTTTATGAATCTTGACAGAACTGCACGAATTCAAAAAACAGAAAAAATAGATCCACAAATATATGATGAGGTTTTCAATGGTGATATTGAAGCGAAAACACTTGAAGATGTTTTCACTCGTTTTAACACAGAATCTCATCCACTTCACAGAGGGCACTCTCTTTCCGTTTCGGACATCGTCCAGACAGATGAGGGTGCCTTTTTTTGTGACTCTGTAGGTTTCCAAAAGGTTGATTTTGATGCAACCCTTACACAGAAACCTGACAACTTAATGACTATCGTCTATGTTGAGCCAAACCGTCCTCCGTTTGTTTCTGAGGTGGCACACACCCTTGAAGCTGAACAGAGGGCAGTAGGTGGATACATAGAGCCGATATATCTGGAAGATGACAATGTCTGTCTTATCGGCAATGAAGAATCAAAACTTATGGGTATGGCAGGTAACCGTAGACTTGGTGAAAGTACCATCATTGCCGGACCATTCTTTGTTGTTGGTTTGACAGAAGATGACTTCCGTTCACTTACAGACGAGGAGGTGATGACATATATGGAAAGGTTCAAAGAACCCGAACAGATTTCTCAGGCAGAAGTTGAATCGGACATGGGATTCACAATTATAGGTATCAATTAATCGAAAGGTAGGAAAAAATTATGGCACAGAAAAAACAGCCACTTGTAAATGCGAAAATTGATCGCATGGTAAATCAGGAAGATAGCAAAATCAAGGCTTATGCCAGTGCAAATATTGCAGGTGCATTTGCTATTCACGGTCTTAAAGTAATTGACTCATCAAAAGGTCTCTTTGTTCAGATGCCTCAGAGCGTTTATACCAAAGACGGTGAAAAGAAATATAGCGATATCTTCCATGCTATTACGGCAGATGCAAGAAACGAAATTAATGCAGCCGTTCTTAAATCATACGAAGAAAGACTTCACATGGATGAAGCAGAAGCAATGAGTGAGCAGCCTGACGATGATGTCGAGGCTGCTTTTTTACAGTCAATGTAATTAAAAGAAAGTTGAGGTAAAAATTTATGTTTAAAAAAATCAAAGATAAAGTAATGTCCATCAAAGCAAAGGCTGTTGAGGTTATCGAAACCAAAACAGCAGAAACCTATGTAGATACAGGTGTCAAGGTTCTCATCGCAGTCGTAATCGGTGCACTCCTTCTCACTCTTCTCTATGCCCTTTTTGAAGACACCATCATGCCTTCTGTTGTAACAAAGGTTCAGGGTCTTTTCAACTACGCAGGTTAATCCGAATTAAATAAGAAAGTAGAGGTAAAAATTTATGTTTAAGAAAATCAAAGATAAAGTTATGTCCATCAAAGCAACGGCTGTTGAGGTTATCGAAACCAAAACAGCAGAAACCTATGTTGATACAGGTGTCAAGGTTCTCATCGCAGTTGTAATCGGCGCTCTCCTTCTCACTCTCCTTTATGCTCTTTTCAAAGACACCATCATGCCTTCTGTTGTGACAAAGGTTCAGGAACTCTTCAACTACGCAGGTTAATGAGGTGTGAATATGTTTAAAAAAATCAGAGATAAAGTAATGTCCATTAAAACAAAAGCTGTCGAGGTTATCGAAACCAAGAAAGCTGAAACTTATGTAGATACAGGCGTTAAGGTTCTTATCGCTGTTGTTATCGGTGCTCTCATTCTTGCCCTTCTCTATGCTCTCTTTGAAGATACAATTGCTCCGGCAGTTGAAACCAAAGTTGGTGAAATTTTCAATTACGCAGGTTAAGAAAATGACATACGGTGGGAGTTTTAATACTCCCACCAATCTTTTGAAAGGAGAATTTTATGAATTTAATTGTTGGTCCGATTATGCCGAAAGTTATTGATGTAACAGTTGAAACACTTCTGAAGATATTTGGTGTATCGGTAATTCTTGGAGCAGTTGTATTAGCAACTGTATTGATTGCGAAATATGCCCTTAAAAGATGGGGTGGCGAAAAGGTGAAAACCATAGCAGGTTTTGTAGGCATCGGACTTGGAGTAACAGTAGCTTTGCTGTGTTTTTTCGGATGTACCACTATGGCGGTGCGTGGCATTTTGTTCAGCTTAATTCTCCTTTTAGCATCTTTTAGTGATATTAAATCAAGAGAATGCGATGACTGGCTCCATGTAATGATTGTCATAGTGGCATTCGTAGGCTTTGAATTATCCAGTATACCAAGCATGTTGCTCTCCGGTTTCGTCATTTCCTTGCTGATGATATTAAGCATCTTCATAGGAAAAGGAAGAATCGGTGGTGCAGATATAAAGTTCTGTATCGCAAGTTCATTGGTGCTTGGTTTAAAAGGCAGCGTTATAGGTCTTACCTTGGGTTTGGTACTCGCAATTCTTATGAACATTAAAAGAAACAAAAAAGAGGGTTTTCCTCTCGTTCCATATCTTGCCACAGGATTTATGGTGGCATATTTCATTTAACAGGAGGTTATTTATAAATGAAAAACAGAACAATTATAGGTATCATCTGCATGGCACTTGCTGTTGTAATGACCTTCGTAGTTGCTCCTATTGTTACGAATATTACAAGCGACACAACAAAGATAGTACGACTTACACAGGATGTGAAACAGGGTTCACCCATTACAGAAGATGTAGTTGAGGTTGTTAAGGTTGATAAAGATTCAATCCCTTCAGGTGCTATCGAAGAAAAATCAGATGTCGTAGGTAAATATGCTGCTTCCAATCTGTATAACGGTGACTTCTTCACAAAGGATAAGCTCACCAAAGATGGTAATACTGCTGAAGATGTATTCGCAACACTTGACGGTAAACATGTAGCAATCAGCGTAACAGTAGACAGTCTTGCGGCAGGTGTATCAGGTAAGCTCCAGAACGGAGATATCGTAACATTCCTTATCGTCAATAACGACACTAACAAAGCAGTAACTCCTCCCGAACTTAAATATATGAAGGTTATAACCACAACTACATCGGGTGGTATTGATAAAGATGCAGTAATTAAGAATGAAGACGGAAGTTATGAACTCCCAAGTACAATTACTGTTCTTGCAAATACACAACAGGCAAAGTTACTTGCAGAATATGAAGGTAATGCAGAAATTCATGCGGCACTTGTATACAGAGGTGATAAATCAACTGCCGATAAGTTCTTATCCACACAGAATAGCTACTTTAAGAATAAAACAGAAACAACAACCGAAGGTGGTGCTGTGAATGAGTAAGTTTATTGCAGTTTGTGGCTCACCTGATAGTGGTAAAAGTTCTATTGCCATTAAGGTTGCACAGTCCTTATATAACAAAGGAAAGAAAAGAGTCCTTTACTTTTCACCCGATTTGATGGTGCCTTGTATGGGTTACATCTTCCCTCATTGTAAGGAAAGTGATTTGTATTCAATCGGTAAGGTTCTTGATAAAACAGACGTGTATCGTGAAGATGTTCTTCGTAGCATTGTAACAACAAAGAATATGCCTAACTTCGGTTATTTAGGTTACAAGGCAAACGAAAACAAATACACATATGCAAGACCGACAGAAGACAAAATCAGTCAGTTGTTTATGAATATGAGAGAACTTGCTGACTACATAGTTATTGACTGTGTAAGCGACAGAAGTGACCTCATCTCTTCTCTTGCTAAAGCAGAAGCTGATGTTATTGTTCAGGTTGTAACTCCGACACTTAAATGCATGTCATACTATGCAGCTAACGGTGACCAGTTTATTGCATTTGCAGATAAAGTGGTAAAGGTAATCAACATAAAAGACAATGATATCTATCTCCCCGTAGGTGAAGTTAAAGAACACTTCAAGGATGTTGAAATCAAAATTCCTTACAGCCACTCCCTTAAACAGCAGTCTGTCACAGGAACTTTATCAGAGCATATTACCGATAAAGTATTCTGTGATAACATTTCGAGGTTAGCAAAGGTGGTGAGCTGATGAGCCAAATAATTGGTTTTTTCCCACTTCTTAATAATGTACAGAAATACATCTCGGAAAACTATGCAGCTTCATTATCCGATAAGGATAAATACGGTCAGTTGAGAACCTACATTGATAAATACTTGTATGACCACGATTATATGGTCGAAGGAATGAGCTTCAAACAACTGTCAGACAAGCTCTATTGTGAAATGGCTGAATACTCCATCTTAACAAAGTATTTAGGACGTGAGGATATTGAAGAAATTAATATCAATGGTTGGGATGATATTGCCATAACATATACCGATGGTCATATTGAAAAGACTACGGAATACTTTTACTCACCCCAACATGCTATTGATATTGTTAAAAGGCTTCTTCACCATTCGGGTATGATTATTGATAATGCAACTCCTATGGCTCAAGGTCATTTGCCCGGTAACACACGAATCACAGCTCTTAAAGAACCTATTGTTGATGATGACAGAGGTATCAGTGTATCAATCCGACTTTTGCACCCTTCAAGAGTTACAAAGGATGAAATCGTAAAAGGTAATAATGCAACACAGAAGATGATTGACTTCTTGTGCATGTGCCTTCGCTATGGTGTTTCTTTCGTTGTAGCAGGTGCAACCAGTTCAGGTAAAACAACACTCCTTAATGCATTGCTTTCAACAATTCCAGATAATAAGCGAATATTCAGTATAGAATCAGGTTCTCGTGAATTATCCCTTGTTCGCAGAAATGATAATGTTATAACCAACAATGTAGTACATACATTGTCAAGGCCTTCTGATAACGAAGCTTACGATATCACACAGGAAGATTTGGTTGTAGCATCCTTGCGATTCAACCCCGACATTGTAGTGGTCGGAGAAATGCGAGATACTGAAGCTTATTCTGCTGTTGAAGCATCCCTTACAGGTCATACTGTTGTATCAACTATCCATGCCTCTGCTGCCGATGCAGCTCATATGCGTTTATCACTCCTTTGTCAAAAGCGTTTCCCTATAAACTTTAAGACATCGCTGATGCAGGCTGGTCAGGCATTTCCTCTCGTTGTTTACGCTCATAAGTTGGAAGACAATTCCCGAAAGATTATGGATATATCTGAATGTGTAATCACTCCTTTAGGCGAAAGAGAGTATCGCACATTGTTCAGATACAATATCACAAGCAATACTATGCAGGGTGATAACTACATAATCGAAGGTCATTTTGAACAACCCGAAATAATGAGTGATAATCTTAAACACAAGTTGATGCAGTTCGGTGTACCTCAAAGCGAGCTGAAAAAGTTCTTGCAGAAAGGAGCTGATTATGTATGATTGTTTTTTCAATCATATCCTGCGTGTGCGTTATAGTGGCAATTGCCTGTTTCCTTGATCTTACCCCCGAAAGAGTAACGGATGATTTAATTCGCATCATCACTCCTCACGATACCCTTCGTGAGAAAGCAAGGGCTATAAGAGGAAACAAAAAAAGACATGGTGTATATACCAAGCTCATGGAAATGAAAACTGCATTAGCAGTAACAGGTAAATCTAAAAACTTCGTAATCGTTTGTTTTTCTTCTGTTATCCTGTTTGCTGTTGGTGCATTCGTTGCTGTCCTTATTGATAACCTTTTCTTGCTCCCGGCTCTCTCAATATCACTTGCATTAGTGCCTTTTGTGTACACTGCAAATACTCTTGCGATATATGAAAAAACAACGAAGGAAGAATTGGAAACAACTCTTTCAATCATCACAACATCATATATCCGTAATGATGATATTGTGTCGTCTGTAAGAGAAAATATCCAGTATATAAAGCCTCCGATAAAAGATGTTTTCAAAGCATTTGAAACAGAAGCAACTCTCGTTTCATCAAATATAAAACATGCTTTATATAACTTGAAGGATAAGATTGATGATGAGATTTTCCGTGAGTGGTGCGACACCTTAATTCAATGTCAGGATGACCGAACATTAAAAGATACCTTGCTCCCCATTGTTGCAAAGCTTACCGATGTTCGCATAGTAAACAGCGAGCTTAAAACAATGCTTACTGCTGCAAAGAATGAGTATTGGGTAATGGTGTTATTGGTTGTCGGCAACATACCGCTGTTATATATGCTTAACAAAGACTGGTTTAACACTCTGATGTATGAAACATCAGGTAAAGCCGTATTAGGTGTATGTGGAGTGGTAATTTTAATAACAGCTTTGTTCATGATGAAATTTACAAAGCCAATAGAATACAAACGATGAGGAGGTTGAATATATGATACAAGCAATTGTCGGAATCCTTTGTGGATTAGGTCTCTTTTATATCCTTGTTGATTTGTATGCAATCCCTTATTACAAAACATCAAAGGCTGTTGAATCAATCTCGAAACAACAGAAAGAAAAAACATCGGGTCTTGATGTGTGGCTGAAAGGTGTTGCAGGTTTCTTTGCAAAGCATATGCGACTTAATGAGTTCAAAAAGGCTCAACTTCAGAATGACTTGAACACGGCACAGATGAATATCTCTCCCGAAATGTTCAAAGCAAATGCGATTGTAAAGTCTCTCATCATAGCTACATTTGCAATACCCGTGTTATTCATACTCCCATTATTAAGTCCCATAATCCTTGTATTAGCCATAGCGTTATATAACAACGAGGTGCGTTCAGTTTCAAAAAGAATAAAGGCAAAAAGAAGAAAAATTGAATACGAGCTTCCAAGACTTGTCTTTACAATTGAGAAAACCTTGAAGCATAACCGAGATGTGTTATATATGCTTGATAGCTATATGGAAAGTGCCGGACCCGAAATAAAGCACGAATTAGAAATAACCGTAGCTGATATGAGGTCAGGTAACTATGAAGCAGCGATCACAAGACTTGAATCCCGTGTAGGCTCATCAATGATGAGTGACGTGTGCCGAGGTCTTATAGGCATACTTCGTGGTGACGATACAGAAATGTATTGGGCATCCCTGTCAATTAAGTTCAATGACATTCAAAGACAACAGTTAAGACTTGAAGCACAGAAAGTACCGAGAAAGGTAAAGAGATTGTCAATGTGCCTTCTCTTATGCTTTACGCTTATTTATGTTGTGGTAATCTTCTCACAGATTATGTCATCTGTGGGCGTTCTCTTCACATAAGGGGGTATCGGTGTGTTTAAGTTAAATAAACGTGGCGAAGGCTACATCGACATCTGTGTCGGTGTAGTTGTTTTTGTAATGGTATTGGTGCTTTCGCTCAATCTGTTCAGCTTCATAACCTTAAAGGTGGAAATGGATCAGATAGCCGAGGAGCTTATAAAATCGGCAACCTACACAGGAGAATTCGGTGACGAGTTTTGGGAACGTGATTCGGATTTACTTGTTGAATATTATGACTATGATATTGATTATGGTGCTGATGAGTGGTTCAACACATCTCTTGAACGAGTGCAGCTCGGTGACAAAATGTGGATAACTGTCTCAAAGGATACCTATGTACAGGGGTTGGGAGTTTTCAAAATCCCGGTTACCGTAACAGTTACAAGGTCAGGTCTTTCCGAAAAGTATTGGAAGTAGGTGGAATAATGAAAAACAAACGTGGCGATGGATACATCGGAACATGTGTTATGATTTTAATCCTATGTATGATACTTTCAATTTTTATTGAATTCGTTGCAACAGTAAATGTAATACGCATATCAGAAAGAAATGCTCGAATTGTATTGGACAGTTTCGTAATGGAAAACTCAATCGAAATATATGACTCAATAAAAACCGGAACAGATTTTACAGAGGTTGTTGATGTTGAACAATATATTTCTAAATATTCTGAATATAATTCGCTGGACTTTAATGGAAATATGTTGTATTGTGTGGGTGACGATGGCGAAGAACTGTATCGGCAAACAATACCGACAGTTCGACTCATAGAGGAAAACAGACTTAAAATAATTGCTGAATATACGATAACAGTTCCTCTGTACTTCGCAGGTCAACAAGTAACTGAAGTGACTGTACCAATAACAGTAACTTCAAAATTCAATCCGAAATTTTAATTAGGAGGCTGATAATATGAAAAACAAAAAGGTACTTATCGGTACAATCGTAGGCATCGTGGTGGTAGCTGTAATAATTGTGGCTGTAATCGGTCTCGGCAAAGACGAGAACAATACAGAACCTACAACAGAAATTACAACCGAAGAAGCAGTAATCGAAATCCCTACTGACATAGAGGATGACACAACAGAGCCTGAAACCTTGGTAGAAGATGACGATATGCTGAAAATCGAAGATGTCGATACAGTAACCGAAAAGCCAAACACAAATGAAAATACGGTTAAGGTGGACAAACCCGTAGAAGAAAATGAAAACAGAAACGATAATGCACAAGGTATTGTAATCAATGGTGATGCTGATACAAGCATCTACTCATGTGGCAAGAGTGGTCACCATTGCGAAAGCAAAGAAACCCATAACTTTATCGTAAGTCTCGAAAACAAAGGATGTCCCCACTGTGGCTCACACTCATGTAAGAGCTTCTATACCACAGACGAATGGGGAAATGCATGTTACGATGAAACAAAATGTCCACAGTATAATGTAAAAAAAGACCCCTTGAAATACTGTCAAGATTGTGGAAAGCCTGTAGGAAAAGGTGATAACGGAACTTGTGTACACTTCACAGTAGATACAAAATGTCCCGACTGCAACGAACCAGTAAAAGCAAGGACTTGCCACTCACATTAAGAAATAAACAAACACAAAGACCTGCTTCGGCAGGTCTTTTTTTATTGACAGAAAGGTGTTGATTAATATAAAACGAGTAATTTCAATAATACTTGCCATAATCACAGTTTTAAGCATACTTCCCACATCAGCATTTGCTCTCTCATGGGATGGTAATTCTGTCACGGGTAGTAGTGCTACAGGTAGTGCGAATGACCCTGGTTATGCCATAAGAACAGATAGCGATAACTGTATTGGTTATCGTTTCAGTTGTGTAGAATCAGATGGCTCAATGAAAGTATCCAAGGTAATCGATGTTTACAGAAACACAGGATATGGTAAGCTTGGTTATTCTGATGGATACAAATTTACTACCAAGTATAGTAAGAAACAGTTAATATCAAGGAAAAATAATAGTTTCTCAACATCAGATAATACAACTAACTGTTATAAAGAAGAATATATCCCATTTACTACTGCTTTACCTGCTCCATCAGGAATGGGTACATGGCAGACATATAACGGAAATATCAATCAAATACTTTCTCGTTTAGGCGTTGGTAGTGTAAGCAATTTGAATTATGGTGATAAGGTTATTGTTGAACCCATTTACGACCTTTGCTTAAAGTCAACCTATCATTCGGTTACTGTAACAGAATATGCAGTCTATGGTAGATATCTGCTTGGTGGTTCAAGTACGGGTGGTTCTTCAGCAACCTCAAATACATGGGGATACATTTCAAGATTTACAAATAAAGAATTCCCCAATGAATTATACACACCAAACGGACAGGGATTATGGACTGCAGCAACAAAGCTCACATCAAAAGAAACCTTTGACAACTTAATTGGTATGGGTTATGGCGCAGGTATTGCCTACACAGAAACAACTAATAAAACATATAAAATTAAGTTTAATGGTAATGGTTCTACAAGTGGTTCAATGAGTGACCTTGCAATGGTCTACGGTACTGCCAAAAATCTTACGGCTAATGCTTTTAAAAAGACTGGTAATAAGTTTGTAAATTGGAATACGAAAGCAGATGGCACAGGTTCCTCATATTCAAATCAACAGTCAGTAAATAACTTGACTTCAACCAATGGTGGAACTGTAAACCTTTATGCACAGTGGACACCAAATATCTTAAAGGTGTATTACGATGCAAACGGTGGCAGAATTGCTTCTTCAGATACATATAAGCTTAATTCTGACGGACATGTGTACAAAAAATCTGATAATACACAGTTTTATCAGACATGGACATATAATAATAAAAAGACCGATGGTTTAGTAAATGTCGGCACATTCGGTATTGCAAGAACAGGATATATCTTTAATGGTTGGTGGTGTACAACTGCCGATGGCGTAGGTCAGATTATTAACCAAAACAATGGTGATATAAAACCAACAGACATCAATCCCGATATTGCTAATGACGATTGCTCAAGACGAATGTATGCCCAATGGAATCCTATAAGATATACTATTGCATTTAATGGTAACGGTCATACAGGTGGTTCAACTGCTGCGATGATATGTACTTACGATGTTGCAAGTAATCTTACTGCAAATGGATTTACAAAAACAGGTTATCACTTTTTA
>JAZQVQ010000079.1:0-11402 GCA_045631825.1 Eubacteriales bacterium
CAAAAATAAACAGCCGCACGTGAGCGGCTGCCAGTGATTGTAATGCGATGTTAAATCTTCAGTGCCCCTTTCAGGGGCTAAGCCAGTAGCAACTCCTTTTAGGGGTGAGCAAACCACCAGTTGAACTGGTGGTTTTGATTATTAATTTTTTTGTATTATACACAATCTTCACCTCTCGACGTACCTTTGTACGCCTTCGGGTTCAGATTGTGCATTCTGCACTATTTTGCTACAAGCCCTTTTGTTTAAATTATACTTAATTCTGTAGCGACTGATAAAACGCAACTGCAAGTCTGTCACATTGTTCGTTGTACTGATTTCCGGCGTGGCCTTTAATCCAGAAATATGTGATTTTGTGCTTTTCATCAAGGTCAAGAATTTTTTCCCAGAGCTCAGGGTTTAGAGCAGGTTTTCCGTCAGACTTTTTCCAGCCCTTGCTTTTCCAGCTTCTCGCCCAGCCCTTTACCATTCCGTCAATCAGGTATTTAGAGTCCGAGTAAAGTTCAACCTCGCAAGGCTCGGTCAAAGCGGACAGACCTTCTATTGCCGCAGTAAGCTCCATTTTGTTATTTGTGGTGTTTTTGTCGCCACCGCTCATTTCCTTTTTGTATTTTCCGTAGATGAGTATAGCTCCCCAGCCGCCCGGACCGGGATTTCCGCTACAAGCCCCATCTGTGTATAATTTTACTTGCTTCATTCCTGCTCGCTCTTTTCATTAACTTTGTCTGTGCCGCCTGTTAAACGCACGTATTCTATGGAAGAACCTATAATAAGCTTGTCGCCGTCGATTTTATATTCGACGGAAAACTCGGAGTCTTCTTCTCCCTCGATATAGTATGTAATCTTTTTGTTGCTGATTTTGTAGGAGGTTTTGTCTGTTGTGAAATTTTCGTTTACATATTCGTAGTAATGTCCGTCACTGCTGTATTCTATGATAATACCGGTTTCGGCATCCTGCCATTTTCCAACTATTTCAGAATTTTCCTGATTGCTGGAGCAGCCTGTAAATATCAGTAAAAAAAGAGCTATAAGGGTGATAATAAGCTTTCTCATCATACCGGTCCTCCCAAAATTATTAAGGTAAGTATATTCCAAATTTGTTATGGTAGTATTAATAAAGCACTAATATTTAAAATAAAGGGCGTTTTGCGAAATACGTAAAACACCCGTGTTTGTTATTTGTTTTCTTCGACTGTTGTGTCAGGACAAAGCTTTTTAAGAGTTTCAATCCACTGACATACAATTTCCGGCGAAGGAGCCTCAGACGAATAAAGAATATCCTTTCCGAGTCCCGTGTATTTTGCCTCGCCAAGCTTGTGATAAGGTTCGATTTGTACCTTTTCAATGTTGTCGCAGGCATTTACGATTTTTGCAACTTCCTCAAAATGAAAATCGTTGTCGTTGACAAGAGGAATTATGGGCAAGCGTAGCCAGACCTTTTTGCCAATCGAATTAAGAAGCTTCAGATTGCCTATAATTTTTTCGTTGTCAACGCCCGTATACTCTTTGTGCTTGTCACTGTCTGAAAGCTTGAAATCGTATAAGAATAAATCGCAGTACTCTGCAGCTTTGCGGATATTTTCCTCGGAAGTACAGCCACTTGTCTCTATTGCAGTATGTAAGCCTTGCTTTTTACATTTGGCAAGAATTTCAATGAGAAATTCAGGCTGAAAGAAAGGCTCGCCACCGGAGATGGTAACACCGCCACCGGAGGTGTTGTAGAAAATCTTGTCACGTACCACTTCGGCGATAACTTCGTCTGCGGTGTAATCTTTGCCCATAATTTCAAGAGCAGAAGCAGGACATTCCGACACACATTTACCGCAAAGAACACAGTTTGAAAAATCAAACTTGTGAGTTCCGTTTTCGTATGTGTGACATTCATTTGGACAAACAGTGGCACATTTACCACAGTTTACACACTTGACAATACGGCATATTAGTTCTTCCTGCAATCTCTGAGACTCGGGATTGTGACACCAGGCACATTTTAGCATACAACCCTTAAAGAATACAGTGGTTCTTATTCCGGGACCGTCGTGAAGACAGTACCGCTGAATGTTAAATACTTTTCCCATTTTTCACCAAACAACAAGTGCAGAATATAAACTGGTACGTGAATGTCTTTCCCAGATATATGATAAAAGGCAGAAGATGCAAAAATATTGTGTATATCTTCTGCCTTTGATATCGTGGGTGTTTTTACCTGGTTTTAAGATAAACTACAAAGACGTTCCTGTAACAGAGTTATACTCAAAACACCTGATATAAAATATTTTTTAATTAAATTCGAGAGATGTTCTATCGATGATGTTTTGTTGGAGAGAAGGCGAGAGATTTACAAAGTAATCACTGTAACCTCCAACCCTTACAACGAGAGTCTTGTACTTTTCGGGATTCTTCTGTGCATCAAGAAGCTCCTGCTGGTCAAGAACGTTAATTGACATCTGCTGACCGCCGCCTGCAAAGTATGTCTTGACAAGATTGTAAAAGCCTTCCTGACCCTTGGGAGAATTAAAGAGGGTTTTGTCAAACTTCATCTGGAGAACGAAACCGCTCTTTGCAAGTTTCTGGTCGTAGTTAAGAACAGACTTAAGCACAGCAGTCGGGCCCTTCTTGTCCTTGCCGGGAACGGCTGAAATACTGTCGGCAACGATTTCTTTGTTACGACGTCCGCTTGCGGAAGCACCATTTGTTTCTGCAAAACGTCCTGCTCTGTTAAATGTGGACAGACCACCACCGTAGATGCCGTTTACAGGATCACGGAATGTTCTGTATTTTGACATTTCAGTAAAGAAATGCTTCATAATGTCAGCACAGAGTTTGTCAACTTCTTCGCAGTCGTTACCAAACTTCAAATGAGAGTTGTTAAAATCCTTGTGCATTTCTTCGTAGCCTTCGTAATTCTTTTCGAGAGCGTCAACAACCTGTGCCATAGTGTACTTCTTGGTATCATATACAAAGTGCTTGATGTTTGCAAGGGAGTCTGCAGCATCCGGGAGAGCCTCGGCGAGAATCTGACCGTGGTTGTAGGTCGGACCGCCCATTTTGTATTCCCTGCCGCTTTCAAGACAGCCTTCAATAAGCATTGTACGAAGCGGGTCGGGAGAAGTTGTTGCATATATTTCCTGACCTCTGTTTGCAAGCTCAACCGACTTTGCAACACCCCAGTCAATGTGCTTTTTGAATGCAGCGTAAAGCTCATCAAATGTTTCAAACTTTGTGGGATCTCCTGTATCTATACCTGCAATATTACCGGTAAGTAAGCACTTACCTCTGTGGAGCGTGTACTCAAGGAGCTTGAGGATACAAACCTCACCGTCTTCAAGTCCCATACGGCTCTTACCCTGAATTTCAATCTGGTTGCAGCCGTTCATAGCGTAAAGGTGAGAATCCTTCGGCGGTATGCCGAGGGCTTCAAGGGCAGGACAAACAACCTCATCGTTGTAAAGTACCGGCATGCCGGTTCCTGCACCTATTGCCTTGACTGCATGTCTGAGAAGCTCTTCGGGAGTGTTTCTGGAACAACGCATAGTAAGGTTAGGTGCTTTGAACTTGTGCTTGATAACAAGGTCAAGAATTGCGTGTGAAAGCTCTGTTGACTGGTCAACCCAGTTTTCATCTGTGCCGCCTATACACACGTTGTATGTTCGTGTTCTCTGGAATTCCATCCAGAGACCTTCAAGAATTTCAAGAGCTTCCTCTCTGTCCTCGTGCATAAGGAAGTATTTGCTGAGGAATCCGTCAATTGTTCCAGGGGAGTCTCTTCCGTCGAGGAAGAATACAAGAGCAAAGAGCTGACAAGCTGTCATAAAGTCAGTTGCGGGTTTCTTCGGGATTGTCTCGAAAGCTTTTGCAATTCTCAAATACATTTTTGCATTGAGAACTTGCTGACAGGCAAGCTCGATAGCATACTTTCTGTAACGCTCTGCAAGTATGTCAATACCATCAAGAACGAGTAAGGATGCATCATAAAGGTCATCAGATTCAGGATGGTTTACACGGCACTTTGCGATTTTTTCACGAAGTCCGTCTGTACCAAGCTCAAGGAGCATTTTGTAGTCGGGGTTTCCGTGTCCGCCCCAGCGACCGCCCCAGAGTGTGTTTGTTTCGTCGACAATTATTTTTTCCTGTTCGGAATATGAAAGTGCAAAAGTAGTTCTGGAATCAAGCCCTGCACTCTTTTGCTTGTATTCCTCAAACAAATCGGCAAGCTCGGGATACTCTTGCTTTCTTCTTTCAAACACGGCAGGATTTACACAAAGACCGCTTCCGCAATCAATAAGAAAACCACGGGCGGTAGGTCCGTGTATGGACGAAAAAGCTCTGTCGCAACGATCTACTGTGGCGAGCTTGGTTTCGGGAAAAATTGTAAGCGGACCATACTCACAGAAAGCGTGTATAGCACTTGCAATCTTCATAGTTCTGCTTTCACTTTCACAGTTGAAAAAGCCGTAGGCATATGGCTCAATTCTCTTAAAATCATCTCTTGTAAGCATAATTTTCACTCCTTAATACTCAGATTGTGAATTTACTTTGCATGTTTATATTTGTAACAATACATATAATGTAACCAAAACACAAAAAACGTTTTTCAGTTTTCTGATGTATATTTTCCTTTTTCGTAGGAAATGGTGTATTTATTCGACTTTGTTATGTCATCAAATCTTACGATAGCACCGTTGCCAGAACAACCGTAAACGTAAATTGAATCATTCTCGCCGCAGGTGATGCCCTGAATGTAACCTTTTATTCCAAGCTTGTCAAAACCTTCTCTTGCACAGGGCGTATTTATAACAGTGTCGGTCTGAGTGTCAATTACCGAAATTGAATCGTCCTTGTCGTTTGAAACAATAACGTATCTTTCGTCATTGGTCATTGTAAGACCGCAGCTGCCACCACCCGTCTCGATGACCTTTACAACTTCTTTCTTTTCAATGTCGATAACAGCTACGTGGCTGTGTTCGTCACCCTTGCCGACGTGACAGGCAGTATAAGCCTTTGTTCTGTCAGAGTTCATAACAAGGTCGTCACTGCTCATAAGTTTTTCGTCGTACTCAATGAAATACTCGAAAGAAAAGTCATCTTCGACGTTGAAAATATAAATGCATTTGCCGTGCCAACCACTGCAGAGATAATACTTTCCGTCCTTGGTGAAGTTTCCCTTGCCGCCGATTTCGCAACGGTACTTGCCGTCGGGGATTACCTGAATTCTCTTGTGAACGTGGATTTTTTCCATATCCGTAGGATTTTTTATGATAATGACGCCACCGCACTGATCGTGAAGCAGAAGCGTATTTCCGTCTGGCAGAAAGTTTACCGCATAGAGATATTCAATGGGTAAAAACTTTGCAACCGACAGAGACTCCTGACTGATACAGTATAAACCGTCATGGCAGGCAATGTATAAGAACTTTGCATCAATGGATGTAGCATGACAGTCAGGATGCGGTCCTACGGGAATTTCTTTTATAAAGTCCAGAGTTTCAATATCATAAACACAGACGCTTTCCGTGCCGTGCGTAAACTCATATTTGTCTTTGACTCCAACCGAACGGTTTGGTCTGAGTGGCTCAAAATGTATCGGCAAAATGACACCTCCGAGTGACGTTACAACATAATACAAATTATGTGGTTTAAGTGTAAATTGATAAAACTTTAACTACCTAACTTATAACATATTTTGCTACATTTGTCAATACTTTTGGGTGCTTTTTTGTTAAAAAACTTCTATAATTTCGAGTCTTTTGATTTTGTCAAAAAATTATGTCAAAAATTCAAAATTTAATGAAAAATGAAGCCAGGTTTTTATCAAAAATTACTATGTGACAAATACAGGAACAATGAGATTAGTAAATAAGCTTGAATTTTAGCACAAAGAGAAAGCGAAGGCAAATGCCTTCGCTTTTGTTATATTTTCATATCAGGCGATATAAAAAATATAACGATCCAAATGAAAAGAATATAGAAAGGTAGAAAAAAGCTGATATAAACAAAGAATAAATATCATCAAAGACAAATATTCTTGATGCCAGATTTTCTTAAATATCCTGTTTGAAAAACACATTCAACTTACTGTTTGTGATTTCCAAAAAACTTTGTCCACAATCTTCGCGTTTTTTGCCTTGGGATAGGTTTGAAAAAACCACAGTTATTCTTTTTCCGGCTCCAGAGGTATGGACAAACAGGGGAGCGTTCGTCAAGTAAAAATGATTCTTTCCCTGTCTGGCAGCGTGGACAAATTTTCTTTCTGAACATATTTTGTACCATCCGTGATTTTCTATGAGTGTTTCCGTAAAAACAAAGCTGCATATTAAAAGTTACTTCCAGTCCTCCCACTTGTATTCGTATCCGGTTTTGTCGTCAAGCCAGTAGTTGTGTGTGATAGTAGCTTCAAGAACGGTTACAAAGTACCACTTGTCTTGATAAAGGTCGTTGTACGGGTTGAAGCCAAGTGATTTGACATAACTTTCCAGGGGCTTTCTGCCAAGCAGTTTGTTTATTACTGTCATTACTTCGGCACGAGTTATGTTGTCCTCGGGCTTGTAGGTCTTGTCGGGATAACCCTCAATAAGACCGCTGCTTGTCAGGGCAAGTATTTCGTTGTAAGCCCAGTGAGTCTTTTGTAAATCCGTGAACGGATTTGTAATATCACTTTTTTTCAGGTTTGTAAATCTGAATATAAGAGCTGCAAATTCTGCACGGCTTAAGTTTCTTGAGGGCTTGAATTCACCATCAGGGTATCCATAAACTATGTTTTTGTCAGCCATATATTCAATATCGTGAGCTGACCAGCGACCTGGCTTAACATCGGGGAACGCATCACCTGTTGCAACAAAAGGCGTTTCGTATTCGTGGTTTGTTATACGATATAAAATCGAAGTGATTTCCTCACGGGTAATATCACCTTCGGGCTGAACACTTCCGTCCGGATAACCGTTGATATATCCGATGTGAGTCGGATGCTCGTTGCCGAAAATATCTTTTGTATATTTTCTTGTGTTGTCAACGACTTTTGTTCCTCCGCCTCCTCCGCCTCCGCCAACAGTTACAGTTGTTTTGGTAGGAACGGGGTATTTATACTGACCGGTTTCTCCGTAAACTCCGTCAGGACAGTTTTTGTAATCACCCTTGCTGCAGTGAGTGCAGTCTGCCTGTCCGCATGCACTGAAGTAAACGGCTTTTACGGTGGTTGTCTGCGTCAGTTTTTCCTGTGGTCCGAGCTGTGATGCTGAAAAACTCTTTCTGTCAGCACTGTCAAGCGTCGGGTCACTGTTGTTTGTAGTATAGTAAACAATAATAGTTTTGTCGTTTTCATATTCGTTTACTATGTGATAAACTGTATTTTTATCATATTCCTTTTTGTCGGGTAAATCGGTAGTAGGAATGTCTAAATGAACAAAATCAATGTAGTGAGTAAACTCGGTATTGTTCTTGTCGCCGTTTATCCACGCCGTTACTGTTATGTTGTCCATACGTTCGGTGGGAACAAATGCGGCATTCTGGTCATACATAATTGTGTCGGACTTGTATGAGCCACCGCCGGCTTGCTTTGTCAGCGTGTAAGCGTATTCAAAATACACGTCACTGTCGGGAATAAATTGAATACCGTTTGCATAGTCTCCCTTGCCGAGCTTGTGAGCACTTATACGGCTCTGATTGAAAGGCCATTTGAGTGATATTGCACCAAGAGGGCTTTGGTCTGCAACAACATAACTGCGATAAACTGTATCGCTAAACCTGCTCGTCTTGCTGTTGTAGGTGTAAGCCATAACAGTAATTGTTTCATCTATCAGGTACGAGCTTATAGGGGCAGGGCAGCGGGTGCTTGTCCATTTTGAATCTGTTGCAAGTCTGTAGAATGTACTGTAATACTTTTCCTCCATAGCAATATCATCGGCGTGCAATATGGTTGCTTTTTCTTCGTCGGTTTTTAAGTAAATACCGGAAGGGGGTACTATGCTTGGTGGCGGAGGATTGAAGGTGTAGATGTATCCTACAGAAGGACTTGTATTTCCGCTTTGATCGACAGTTCTTGCATAAATTATTCTGTCTGTTGTATCAAATGAGGGCGGTGTCGACAAGCTGAACTCTGTCCAGTCTTTGTCGCCGTCAAATTTCCACTCTATTGTTATGTCATCTCTGTCTTCATAAATGGAATAGAAGTTTACAGTAAATGGTTTGTCGCTTTCTGTATAAGTACCGCTTGCCTTGTCTGCAAAGGGGGATGTAAGAACAGTATCGTCAGTGCCGATTATATAAGCATAGGCAGTTGCTTCACTTTCCGCATTATCAAGAACCGTTTTGATTTCCAGAATTACGCTGTCTGTAAACTGCTCGGAATTGCCGCTTATGTACAGTGGCTCGGTTTTGTCAATGTCAGCATAGGCATTTCCGGTTTTTGTGTCGATATAAAAACGTATGTGTCCGTCAATGTCTGCTTCATCAACACAGAACTCTGCTGACTTAAACCCGTCTGTTGAGTTCCCGATTGTGTACTCAATAAAGCATCTGTTGTCACCTGTTGTTTCGACGGCGAGTGCGTCAACAGGTACAAGCGGTAAATCTTTGACTACTGCAGAGGGAGCAGCACTTGGAGCTTGCGGCGTTATGATGTAATCAAATACTGCAACATCGCTTTTCACAATGTTGCCGTTTACAGTCTGCACTGCAATAGCCTTTATCATTGTGTCGTTGGTTACCGGAATCTCTGTTCCATACTCATATTTTACGGCACCACCCGAGGTTGTAAGGTCAGGTGCATCAAAGGGAGTGTTTCTGTCTCCGATTGTGTAATAAATTTCGATACCCTTTGGCGGCTGTATAAAGCTGACTGTAAATTCGTCGCTTCCGGTTTGTCTTGTGTAATACCCTGACGGAAGAGTAGCCGTGGGTTTTGCAGGCTTGTCGTAAACTACATTGTATGTATGCTGAATAAGTTCCGACATATACTCACCGTCTTTTACAACAACTGCCTTTATTGTAGTGTATCCTGTCACGGGAATGTTGGCAACATCGTTTTCGGGAGCTTTTAAGCTGCCGTTCGGCTCTGTTCCGTCAAGCGAGTACCATAGTTCGAAGCGGTCTTTGTTGTCGTTGGTGCTTTCAGGGCTGAATACTGCAACAACGTCTGCAGACGTAAATTCGCAGCTTTCAGGTGAAAATACCGGAGCAAGAGGCTTTATTATGTATACAAATTTGTCCCCGTGGTCGTCTGTGTTGTCATGGCTTTTAATTCTTGCATTAAACTCAATATGCTCGTCAACAGTTGTTGTATCACCTATAATTGTGCCGTCATAGTCAAGCCAGGTTTTTCCGCCGTCAAAAGAAACCTCGATATCCTGTCCCGGCTCGTCGGGGTACAGAATTACCTCAACGCTGCCTGTGTAAATGCCGGAGGGATATACTGCAGAAACGCCGCTTTTGCTGCTGCTGAAAATATACCAGAACGAAGAAACGTCGCTCCACTGTCCGTCATAAAGACTTACTGCTTTAATGACAGTGTCCTCTTCAAGATATAAGGGCTGCGTATATTCAAATCTTGTTTCCTTGCGTGGATCGTCCCCATTTGTTGTGTAATAAATTTTCGCATCTGTCGTATCACATTCAAGTGTTATGGGCTGCTCTACATCAAGTCCAGAGCCGGGTGTTGCCGTAACGGGAGCAGGTTTTACTCCCAGATGATAGACAGATACATCGCTAATGCCCCATTTGTTGACCGTAACAAGACGAATTGTCCTGCTCCGGTCTATAATTGTATCTATTTTTTGTGTAGCACCACTGACCAAAACCCATTGACTGTCGGGGTTTGTTCCGACAAAAGAATTGTCGTCTCTTGTAATGTGCTCGGGTAATAAATCTTCTTTAAACGTGTAATAAACGTCATTACCTGCACTTATACCATGAGAAAATTCCTTGTTGTCGGCGGTATAAACATAGTATCCGGTACCGGAATATGCCCAGGTTTCACTGTATATGTTGGGTATTTGCTGTTTCTGACTGTTAAAAAGATACGGAGCACGTGGTAAAAATTCGTAAGTAAAGGTTGCAAGGTCGCTCCATTTCTGGTCTGATGGTCTGTAAACCCTTGCTTTTAATACCGTGTTTGTTTCAAAGGTCAGAATGTCATTTTTTGAAATGTCTGCGTTCTGAATATATAAACTTACACCGTCTTTTGTGTTGTTGCGTGGATCTTCGCCGTTTGTGGAATACCAGATTTCACAAGTATCTTTATTTGTGTGATAAAGCTGAACGTCGATTTTGTCGTTGTATGTTCCGCCCGGTTTTGTTGCAACAGGCTTTGTCGGTTTTCCTGCTTCCTCGATGTTGATGTAAAAAACACCATCATTTAAGACTTGTGCATCAAAGTTGAGTTTTTTGTCGGTTACATTCTTTGCAAACAACTCAAGGTCATCCTCAGTACCCATATTGTACTCGACTCTGACACTTGTACTTCCTGTCTGCAGGGGGGTAAGAGACAATCTGCATAAGTTGTACCACAAATCGTCTGTCTTGTTCGGGAAAAAGCCGTTGCCCATTAAGAATATAGTTGCCGCCGCATATCCTTCGCGGTCTGATTTGTCGCATTTGTAGCTCGGCTTGTGTGTCATATATCCGGGATTTAGCGATGTGTCAACCTTGATTTCTTCGCCGTCAACAATTTCAAATCCGTTTGTTTTGTTAGGCTCCTTGAAGTTTATGGGATTTTCAGCGTCCTTGAACTCAAAGTATTTTGTATCAAAATATATTTTTACAGTGTAGCCCTGCATATCATATTGAGGCTCACTGTGCCTTGCAAGCTGAACTGCTTTTGCAACCTCATAATCAATATACTCCTGCTTGTCTTTATCTGTAAGTCCTTTTTTGTCAGCATCGGTAACTGCTTTTGATTCTGCCGCCTGCTTTGCGACTATAACATCGGGGTGACCGGCGTCAAGAAAGGAGCCCTTGTTGGGGTTGTCAACCGCAAGAAAAATATTAGTATCTTCCCCCATATATACCGTATGACGATTTTCACTTGTACTAAGTTCTGGCGTTTGGTCAAAAGCATGAAGATATACCTTCCGTTGTCCTTTGTCGACGTCTTGGTCTGTCTGTGCAAAAACAAACGTCTGGCAAAACGTCGATATAAGCATAATGAAACATAATACAAGTGCCAATAGTCGTGAGTTTTTCATAATGAGTTTTTTCTCCTTTTCTTTCGTAAATAAATCAATCAATTAATTAATTAACAGAGGGAATAAAGTATTATGCCTCTTTCAAGACATATAACCC
The DNA here is from genome assembly GCA_045631825.1 of Eubacteriales bacterium. Lineage (GTDB taxonomy): Bacteria > Bacillota > Clostridia > Oscillospirales > CAG-382 > UMGS1387. Next base: position 11,275 of record JAZQVQ010000079.1, read on the forward strand.
GGTAAGATTATATGCTTTGAAAGAGGGGGAAGCCGGAACTTCCCACCTCCAAAAAGGTTTAATCAGTTGCCCATTGTGTGAAGAACATACTGAACGTCTCTGATGTCAATATTACCGTCACGGTTGAG
>JAZQVQ010000080.1:0-2709 GCA_045631825.1 Eubacteriales bacterium
CTTATGCAAACATCACTCAGATTATTCTCAATGGTGCCGAATGGTTTGCTTCTATGGGTACCGAAAAGAGTAAGGGTACTAAGGTATTTGCACTTGGCGGAAAAATTCATAACACAGGTCTTGTTGAAATTCCTATGGGAACAACACTCCGTGAAATCATCGAAGACATCGGTGGTGGTATCCCGAACGGCAAGAAATTCAAGGCTGCACAGACTGGTGGTCCTTCCGGCGGATGTATTCCTGCTCATTTGATTGATACTCCTATCGACTATGATAACCTTCTTGCTATTGGTTCAATGATGGGTTCTGGTGGTCTTATCGTTATGGACGAAGACAACTGTATGGTTGATATTGCAAAATTCTTCCTTCAGTTTACTGTTGATGAATCTTGTGGTAAGTGTACGCCTTGCCGTGTTGGTACAAAGCGTCTATACGAAATGCTTGATAAAATCACAAAAGGACAAGGCGAACTTGAAGATCTCGATAAGATGGAGAAACTTTGTAACTACATAAAATCAAGTGCTTTGTGTGGACTTGGTCAAACTGCACCAAACCCTGTTCTTTCTACACTAAAATACTTTAAAGATGAGTATATTGCTCACATCGTTGATAAGAAGTGTCCTGCAGGTGTTTGTAAGTCCTTACTTTCATTTACAATTGATGCAGACAAGTGTAAGGGTTGTACAAAGTGTGCAAGAAATTGTCCTGTTGGTGCAATTTCCGGTGCTGTTAAACAGTTACACGTTATAGAGCAGTCTAAGTGTATCAAGTGTGGAGCTTGTGTAGAAAACTGCCACTTCGGTGCAATTGAAAAGAAATAAGGAGGTCGTCAATAATGGAAATGATAAATGTATTAATCGACGGAATACCTTACGATGTGCCGAAGGGTGCTACGATCCTTGAGGCTTGTAAGAGCGTCGGAATAGAAATACCTACACTTTGCTATATGAAGGACATTAATGAAATTGGTGCTTGTCGTATGTGCGTTTGCGAGGTTAAAGGTTCAAGAAGCCTTGTTGCTGCTTGTGTCTATCCTCTTGACAGAGATGGCACTGAGGTTTTCACTCACAGTCCTGCTGTTCTTGAGTCCAGAAAAACAACTCTTGAACTCTTGCTCTCTACTCATGACAAAAAGTGTCTCTCTTGTGTAAGAAGCGGTGATTGTGAATTCCAGAAACTCTGTAATGAATACGGAGTTGAGGACGAACATAAATTTGACGGTAACACACCTGAATACGAAATAGATGATTCAATGCCCCACCTTATCCGTGACAACAACAAGTGTGTTCTTTGTCGTCGTTGCGTCGCAGTGTGTGACAAGAATCAGGATGTTGCTGTTATCGGTCCTAACGAAAGAGGTTTCATTACTCATATCGGGCAGGCATTTGAATTAAGTTTGAATCAAACTTCTTGTATCGCATGTGGTCAGTGTACTGCAGTATGCCCGACAGGAGCTCTCAGAGAAAGAGATGATACTGACAAGATTTGGGAAGCTCTTTCAGATCCTTCCAAATATGTTGTTGTTCATACTGCTCCCTCTATTCGTGCAACACTCGGCGAGTGTTTTGGTATGCCTGTAGGTACAATAGTTACCGGCAAAATGGTTACAGCACTTCGTAGATTAGGTTTCAATAAAGTATTTGACACAAACTTCAGTGCTGACCTTACAATTATGGAAGAAGCAACTGAGCTTTTAGATAGACTTAACAATGGCGGAAAGCTTCCTATGATTACATCATGCTCACCTGGATGGGTTAAGTATTGTGAACATTACTTCCCAGATATGATTGACAATATGTCTTCATGTAAATCTCCTCAGCAAATGATGGGTGCAGTTATTAAAACTTACTTTGCTGAAAAAGAAGGCATTGATCCGAAGGATATCTTTGTTGTAAGCGTAATGCCCTGTACTGCAAAGAAATTTGAAATAGGCAGAGATGGCCAGTCAGCTGCAGGCTTACCTGACACAGACGTTGCAATTACTACAAGAGAGCTTGCAAGAATGATTAAGCGTGGCGGATTTGACTTTGTAAATCTGACGGACGGTGAATTTGATTCACCTATGGGACTTGGTTCGGGTGCAGGTACAATCTTCGGTGCAACCGGCGGTGTTATGGAAGCTGCTCTACGTACCGCAGTTGCAGTTCTCACTGGCAAGAATCCTGAAAAACTTGAATTTAACGAAGTAAGAGGTACCGAAGGCATCAAAGAGGCAACATATAACGTTGCTGGCACAGATGTCAAGGTTGCAGTTGTATCCGGTACAGCTAACGCCAAGAAAGTTCTCAACATGGTTAAAAATGGTGAAAAGGACTACACATTTATCGAAATCATGGGATGTCCCGGTGGTTGTGTAAATGGTGGTGGTCAGCCTTATCAGCCTGCTTCCGTAAGAAACTTTGTTGATCTTAAGGCACTCAGAGCTGCTGCTCTTTACAAGGATGATGCAAACCTCCCTGTAAGACTTTCACATGAAAATCAGGATATCAAGAGAATTTATAATGAGTATTTTGAAAAGCCCGGTAGCCATAAGGCTCACGAGTACTTACATACTCACTATGTAGCTCGTCCTAAGCTTTCTTACTAAAAGTAAATAAAATTAAGAGGTGAAACGATTAATTTCGTTTCACCTCTTCTATTGGTGTCTTTAGACGTGGAAATAACCCCCCGGTTCTACCGGGGGCAAAAACGAGCGGAGCTACAATAAAA
>JAZQVQ010000081.1:0-2963 GCA_045631825.1 Eubacteriales bacterium
GCTCGTATCCGAGCAGGCAGCGGAGCTTGCCGCTTGCGAAGCGCAGGAGGCTGAGCTTGAAGAAAAGGTTAAGAAGATAATGATGATAATTCCCAACATTATCGACCCAACCGTTCCTATCGGTAAGGACGACTCTGAAAACGTTGAAGTGCAGAGATACGGAGAGCCTGTTGTTCCCGATTTTGAAATACCGTATCATATAGATATTTTTGAATCATTTGACGGAATCGACCTTGATTCTGCAAGAAAAGTGGCAGGAAATGGTTTTTACTATCTTATGGGAGATATTGCAAGACTCCACTCGGCAGTTATATCCTACGCACGTGATTTTATGATAGACAGAGGGTTTACCTACTGCGTTCCTCCGTTTATGATAAGATCCGACGTTGTAACGGGCGTTATGAGCTTTGCGGAGATGGATGCTATGATGTATAAAATCGAGGGCGAGGATTTGTACCTTATCGGAACAAGTGAACACTCGATGATCGGTAAGTTTATAGATACCATAAATCCTGAAGAAAAACTGCCCTATACTCTGACAAGCTATTCTCCCTGCTTCCGTAAGGAGAAAGGAGCACACGGACTTGAGGAAAGAGGCGTGTATAGAATACATCAGTTTGAAAAACAGGAAATGATAGTTGTATGTAAGCCTGAGGATAGTATGATGTGGTACGATAAGCTCTGGCAGAATACAGTAGACCTGTTCAGAAGCCTTGATATACCTGTCAGAACACTCGAATGTTGCTCGGGAGACCTTGCCGACCTTAAGGTTAAATCCGTTGACGTTGAGGCATGGAGCCCCCGCCAGAAGAAGTATTTTGAAGTCGGAAGCTGTTCAAACCTCGGAGATGCTCAGGCAAGAAGACTCAAGATAAGAGTTGCGGGAAAGAACGGAAAGTACCTTGCACATACACTTAATAATACAGTTGTAGCACCGCCAAGAATGCTTATTGCATTTGTTGAAAATAACCTTCAGGCAGACGGTTCGGTTGCAATACCCGAGGCATTAAGACCTTATATGGGCGGTATGACAAAGATAGAAAAGAAGAAATGAGTATGAGTGAAAATAAACGTTTTACTGTGGCACAATTGCAAAATGAAATTGTCCGCATGAAAAAAGAAAAAGATGTATGTATTCTTGCACATAGCTATCAGGCACGTGAAATATGCGAAATAGCGGATTTTACAGGGGATTCGTTCGGACTTAGTGTAAACGCATCGAAGGTGAAAAATAAAACCGTAATACTATGCGGTGTCAGATTTATGGCAGAGACCGTAAAACTGCTGTCGCCTGAAAAAAAGGTTATTTTGTCACACGCCGAGGCGGGGTGTCCTATGGCAGAACAAATGGATAAAAGCCTTATCCAGCAGACCAAAAAGCAGTACCCCGATTATACCGTTGTTGCTTATATAAACACAACAACACTCCTTAAGACAGTGTGCGATGTGTGCGTGACAAGCTCGTCGGCGGTGAAAATTGTGGGGAATATAGAAAACAAAAATATTTTGTTCATTCCCGATATAAATTTAGGCTCCTATGTTGCACAGAAACTTCCGGAAAAGAATATAAAACTCCTTTCCGGCGGTTGTCCGGTTCACGCAAGTATAACCGAAAAAGAAGCCTTGCAGGCAAAAGAGCTTCATCCTGATGCACTTTTGCTTGTTCATCCTGAGTGTGTTCCTGCAGTTGTGAAACACGCAGATTTTGTGGGCAGCACAAAGGAAATAATGGATTATGCTGCACAAAGTGATAAAAAAGAGTTTATAATCGGAACTGAAAATAGTATTGTAGAGCATTTGTCGTATGATTTTCCTCAAAAGAGTTTCTTCGCACTGTCGAAAAATCTTGTGTGCAATAATATGAAGCTTACAACGCTTATGGACGTATATAAGTGTCTTTGCGAAAACGGCGGAGAGGAAATTGTGCTGGATAAGCAAACCGCACAAAAGGCAAGACGCTGTATAGATGAGATGTTAAGACTCGGATAAATTGATATAATTTACAAAGAGGTACAAGTGATTGTACCTCTTGTTTTGTACTTAAACCGATTGCGACTCGTCTAAATCCATAAGCTCTGATACCGTGACAAAAGTGTAGCCAAGCTTTGAAAGCTCGGATAAAATTTTGTCAAGAGCTTTCGGAGTAGGACTTCCTTTTTGATTAAAATCGTGAAAAAGAATAATGTCTCCGTCACGAATGTTTGAAAGCACAGTATCAACTATTTTGTCAACAGAGGGCATTTCCCAATCCCGTGTATCTTGTCTCCATGACCACATAACAGGCTTGCACCCTAAAGATGTGGCACTGTTTATTATATCACTGTTATAAATTCCTCCGGGGGAACGGAAAATGACGGGTTTTGTGCCGATTATTTCGCCAATGCAATCTTGTGTGTACTTTATTTCCTGTAATATTTTGTCAGAGGAAAGAGTTTTCATGTTGGGGTGAGAATAGGAGTGATTGCCGATTTCGTGTCCTTCGTCAAACTCACGCTTTAATAAATCAGGATACTTTTTTGCATTTGAACCCAGAACAAAAAATGTTGCTTTTGCGTTGTACTTTTTCAGAATGTCAAGTATCTGACTTGTGTATTTTGGGTGAGGTCCGTCGTCAAAGGTAATAGCAATGTGCTTTCCGGCATTTCTGTTTGCGGCAAAAATCTCATCCTGTCTGTATTCTGACGCATAGACTGCGAAAATTCCAAGAGCTGTGAGAATTCCCGATAAAACAAATGCACAGTATTTATTCAATATCATCGCCTCTTTCAAAATCTGTTATAGAACAGAATTCATATCCTTGACTTTTAAGTTCTTTTATAAATTGCGGTAAAATTTCTGCGTTTGTCGCCGATGTCGGATGAAGTAACAGTACGCATCCATTGTGTACACGAGATAGAAGCAAATCAAGTGCTTTTTTGCCGTCCATCTGCTTGTTGTTGTCCCAGTCTGCGTAAGCACGACTC
>JAZQVQ010000082.1:0-4454 GCA_045631825.1 Eubacteriales bacterium
GATGAATTGAAAAGGTATATTGACTACTACAATAACGAAAGAATTTCTATGAAATTAAAAGGAATGAGTCCGGTGCAATACCGAACTCATTCACAAGTAAGTTAATATTTAATTTTTGTCTAAACTTTGGGGTTCACTTCATTTCTCCCGCTTTTACTTTTATATTTTAATGTTATTTATGCCACTTAATCTTCAAAGCACCCTGCGTCCTTTACCTTTTCAACAAACGCATTAACGTCCCTTGATGCAAGCTCGTTATCTATTCCGTATTCTTCCATAAGTGCATCCGTAAGCTCCTTGATGTCTTCAACACCGCTTTCCAGCTTATTCCACAGAAAAGTTGCACTTTCATTCAGCGAAATCATACCCTTGAAGCTTTCGGCAGCCTTGCCAACCGCAACAACAACACTTGTATCTGCCACTTTACGTAGTATAAATCCTTCTTTGATTTTCATAAAACAAACTCCTCAATACTTTATTTACTTTCTTTCAAATATGTTCCCACCGTGACAATCTATTGCACAAAGCACGGGGAAATTCTCAACAGTCAGTTTTTTTACGGACTCGCAACCAAGATCATCAAAAGCTATTACCTCAAGCTTTTTTACACACATCGCCGCAAGTGCCCCGGCTCCCCCGATGGCACTGAAGTATATTGCCTTGTTTTCAACTATCGCCTTGCAGACCTCACGTCCTCTCTGGCCTTTTCCTATCATAACCGCAAGTCCTTTTTTCAAAAACAAGGGGGTAAATGTATCCATTCTGGAGGACGTTGTCGGACCGCACGAGCCAATGACGCTGCCCGGTCTTTCGGGAGTGGGACCTGCGTAATATATGCAAGCACCCTCAAGCTCAAAAGGCAATGGCTTACCCTCATCCATAAGTGCTTTTATGCGTTTATGTGCAGCATCTCTTGCCGTATAAACCTCGCCCGAAAGATAAACCTCGTCGCCTACGTGTATTTCCGGGATTTTCTTTTCAAGCTCACTGATATTTACGTGAAAAACCATCTTTATTTGCCTTCTCCCCTGAACGTATCCGAGATAGAAGAGAAAAGTGAGTCCACTTTACTTTTATGCTCACGTATGATATCGGCAAGAATATCCTTTTTTCTGTTTAAAATCTTAACCTTCTTTATGTTAGACTCTAAAAGCTCCTGATTATGCTCCTTTATTTGTCTTACTTCTTTTTCCGCCTTTTGCTTTGCATCGGATATTATCTGCTCTGCACTGCGTCTTGCTTTTGTAAGAAGTTCCTTTGCCTCTTGTCTTGCCGCCTCGAGAATATCTACGATTTCTCTTTTATCCGCCTCAAAGCTTTCCTGATATTCGCTTGCTTTTTCGAGTTTTTCAAACAAAAGTTCATTCTGTGCAACAAGCTCGCTTATCTTTGATTCAAGAGCCGTCTTTGTACGATCCGCCTCTTCCTTGTGCGATGCTAATGTATTTTCAAGAGTCTCTTTTTCGGACTTGACATTGTCAAACTCTTTTTCAAGCTCCAAAAGCTTTTCCTTTGCCTCTTTAAGCTCCGGCAAAACCGAAAGTTCGCTCTCAAGCACCTTTATTTTTCCCTCAAGCTCCTGACGTACTTTTACCGCTTCAATATCCATACCTTCTATGTACTTCATTACTTCCTGTTTTTTATAACCACGAAAAGCACTTTTAAAAAGCTTCTGTTTTGCCATTTTTCTACCTCCGATATTTAGTTTCGGTCTGTTCAAAAGTACTGCACGATACACACCTATAATACCTTACTCATTTTACCACAAAAATTTATGTTCGTCAAGACACGTAAAAAAATTGTGTGATTTACGAAAATTTACAGTAAAATCACAAAAACATCACAAGTAACAAATAAACTAAAAACAGATAGGTACATTTTTCCGCTATTGCAGGGAGGTTTTATTTATGTACAAACTGCTTGTTGTTGACGACGAGGAAAACATAAGAAAAATTATAAGCAAATACGCAACTTTTGAGGGGTATGACGTCACAGAGGCAAGTGACGCAGTGACTGCTGTTGAACTTGTAAAGATGCGTGATTTTGACCTTATCATACTCGACATAATGCTTCCCGATCTGGATGGTTTTTCTGTCTGCAAGCAAATTCGGAAAACCACATCCACTCCCGTTATAATGCTTTCTGCAAGGGGCGAGGAATACGACAAAATACACGGCTTTGAAGTTGGCATTGACGACTATGTTGTAAAACCATTTTCTCCCAAGGAATTATTTATGCGTGTTGCCGCAGTTATCAAACGTACAAACAACGTAAATGACAACGTGTTTGAATATAAAACGCTTCGAATTGATTTTGCAGGGCACATAGTTTATGTCGATGGTCAGAAAGCCTGCCTTACACCAAAAGAATATGATTTGCTATTCTATTTCGTAAAAAACAAGGGAATAGCTCTCACGCGTGAAAAACTTATCAGCAACGTCTGGGGATATGACTTTTTCGGCGACGACAGAACTCTTGACACTCACATTAAATTACTCCGCAAGAATCTTGGTGATTACTCGTCACTGATAGTTACACTGAGAGGAGTTGGTTATCGTTTTGAAACTCCTTAACTTTAAAAACAGGAAAAGTATGACTTTAAGGTGGAACATATTTTTCTGGTTTCTTGCCATAACCGCAACGCTGCTTCTTGTTCTCTGGGTTTGCCAGACTGCACTTCTCGGCTTGTTTTACAGAGCCGTAAAAACCGACGAACTCAAAAGACAGACAAATACCATCATCGAAAATCTCGAAAGCGAGCATTTTGCCGACAGAATGTTTTATGTTTTAAACTCAAGTCAGATAAGCGTTCGCATATTCGAGACGTCCGAGTTTAACAATCTTTACTCGTCGGGCGACAATGTCAGTTCTGTTATGTACGGAATGGGTGCTGTGGAGCTTCTTGACATATACGAATCGGCCCTTGAAAACGGCGGTGAGGTTACAAGATACTATGCTCCCAAGGCTCACACCTTATCAGCAGACGACAATTCTCAATCATCCGGTAACAACAACAATAAATTGTTTGAGTTCGGGCAAGGAGCTTTCCACGATCACCCGGGTTTTTTCAGATTTTTCCGACAAAGTTCTCCACCGTCTGCCTTTAACAATTCACCCTCGCACAGAGACCTTTTATACACACGCATCGTCACTCTTTCGGACTTGACCGAAATAATGGTTATAGCAGACACTATCATCACTCCGCTTGATTCCACCGTACAGGCACTCAGAATTCAGCTTCTGGCAAGCTCCGTTGTCGCTGTTATTCTTTCGCTTATAATTTCTCTTATAGTAGCAAAGAGAATATCTCGCCCCATTGAAAAGTTGAATAAATCTGCACTTCTTCTTGCACAGGGGAAATTTGACACGCAGTTTGAATCAAAGGGTTACCGGGAAATTGAACAGCTCGGCGACACACTCAACCACACTGCCGAGCAGCTTGGCAAAGTCGAAAGTCTCCGGCGTGACCTTGTGGCAAACGTTTCGCACGATATGCGTACCCCCCTTACTATGATAGTCGGTTTCGGCGAGGTTATGCGTGACATTCCGGGCGAAAACACTCCTGAGAACATACAGGTTATAATAGACGAGGCAAACAGGCTTGGGAACTTTGTAAACAATGTACTTGACTTGTCAAAGTTGCAAAGCGGTACGGAAAAATTTGATATGCAAAAAGTTTGCCTTACAGATTTACTCCAAAGGCTTATAATCCGTTACAAGAATTTATCGCAAAGCCTTGGTTACAACATCGAATGGAGCTTTGACAAGCGTGTATATGTTTTATGTGACGAAACAAAGCTTTCCCAGGCGATTATCAATCTTATTGACAACGCAATAAATTACACGGGAAAAGACAAGTTTGTCAGAATACATCAGATTACAAGCCACAATACCGTAAGAATTGAAATAACCGATTTTGGCGAGGGTATTCCGGCACAACAGATTCCTTACATCTGGGACAGATATTACAAGGGACAAAAATTCCACAAGAGAACTCTTGCCGGTTCAGGTATCGGTCTTTCAATTGTCAAGGAAATTCTGCTTGGACACAACGCAAAATTCGGTGTAAGTAGCACTATCGGCGTTGGAAGCACTTTCTGGTTTGAGCTTGGTGTTTCGGATATTTCAGATATTGCAGATATTTCAGATATTGCAAAATAATCAGAACAAAGCAAAAATGCATTATATCAAAATTCAAGTATACAATCAAAACCACCAGTTCAACTGGTGGTTTGCTCACCCCTAAAAGGAGTTGCTACTGGCTTAGCCCCTGAAAGGGGCACTGAAGATTTAACATCGCATTACAATCACTGGCAGCCGCTCACGTGCGGCTGTTTATTTTCGCCTACTTATTCTTGCTACCCGTAAACGGGTCGGTATATTCTTTTAGAGTCAACTGATCCTCGGCTATGTCTTCTTCCAACTGTTCGCGGATATACTGGGCAATCACCTTT
>JAZQVQ010000083.1:0-5861 GCA_045631825.1 Eubacteriales bacterium
TATTTTTGTTGTAATTAGGTGTGGACAATATCTCTTTGTTGTGGTATAATTACTCATGAAGTGATTGAGTCCTTTCTGTTAGAGTTTGTTAGGGGTAACATTATTTTAACATGACTCAATCACTTTTTCTATACTTTAGGGCTCACATCTATTGTAACTCTACATAAATAATTGTTCGACAATTAAATAATGTGTTGACTATTCCGGATATCTTGTGATATAATTTAACCAAAGCGTTAATGTAAAAATTTACAAGAATCCGGAAATTTTCTTTTTCTGGATAAAAATCTAAACAGAATCACTGTAGGAGGATATAAAATGTTTGAGAAAGTAAGCCCGGAGGCAGTTGGTGTTTCTTCACAAAAGGTTTTAAACTTTGTGAAAACTCTTGATGATTGTCGTTTTCGCAATCATAGCATCATTATGTCCAAAGGGGACAAAATCTTTTTTGAAGAGTATTATAAACCTTTTAATAAGGATTTTCTTCATAGAATGTACTCGACGTCAAAGAGCTTTGTGGCAGTGGCAATCGGTCTTGCCATAACAGAGGGGCTTGTTAAGCTTGATGATGTAATTGTCGATTATTTTCCCGAGTTTAAAAATGAAAATATTGATGAATATTACGAAGAATGTACCATACGTGATATGCTTTGTATGAGCAGTAACATAGCGAGCTTTACTCAATGGTGGGGAAAATACCAAAGCCGTGTTGAAGCGTATTATACATTGAAAACCAACAAAATTCCGGGAACACTTTTTTTCTATGACAGCATTGGTTCGTTTCTGCTTGGTTGTATTATAGAAAAACTGACGGGAAAACCCTTCCTTGAGTATCTTAAAGAAAAGGTTTTGCTTGAAATAGGCTTTTCAAAGGAAAGCTATACACTTACAGAACCGGGCGGATATACTGTCGGGGATAGCGGTGTTGTGTGTACTGCCCGTGACCTTTTAATATTTGCACGTCTCATTATGAAAAAGGGACAGTGGAATGGTAAACAGTATATAGACCGTAAGTTTATGGAGGATGCAGTCAGTCTTCAGACAACAAACGACCTTGACGGGATGGCAAAGCACTTCAGAAATCAGGGGTACGGATACCTTATCTGGAAATCGCATCCCGATGGATTTTCTCTTGTTGGTCTTGGAGATCAACTTGCAGTGTGCGACCAAAAACATGATTTGTGCTTTGTAATAACGTCTGACAATCAGGCAGATGGCTCGGCAAGACGTGTGATATACCATGAGTTTTACTATCATTTTCTTCCCGAAGTAAAAGATATGCCTCTTGCTGAAAACAAAGAAGCACTGCAAGAGCTTGAGGAATATGCAAATAATGCATCGCTTGTCTGTCAGTATGGCGAAAAAACTTCAATCTTTGCGGAAAAAGTAAGCGGTGTTACATACACAATGCAGGATAACCCTTTGAAAATTTCGAGTTTCAAACTTGATCTGGGTAAAAATGTTCTTGAAATTCAGAGAGATGACAAGAAAATAGAACTTGCTTTTTCTGTTGGAGAAAATAAAATAGAGCAGTTTTCTTTGGGAGATCGTGCAGTTGCCGATAAAATGGGATTTCGTGAAGAAGGCACGTATACCTGTGCAAACAGTGGAGCGTGGGTAGAGGAAAATCAATTCTCAATTATGGTGCAGGTTATAGACACATATTTTGGAGGGCTTTACATTTCTATTGGATTTAAGGATGACAGAGCGTCACTTTCGTTGAGAACCAGTGGTCAGTATGTGTTTAGCGATGTAGCAAGTGGTTTTGCGATTGGTAAAAAATCATAAGGCAAAAATAAACTTGCTTTAATGTGATGAAAGTAGGAGTGATTTGTATGCTGATAGAAAAATTTGTACCGGGAAGCGAGCCTACAACGGCAGGAAAAGCGTTGTGTGATATGTTGAAAAATGAAAATATCGGTGTGTCTTATGCGGATATGATGAGACTGAGAGCTTCGGGTGCACTGGCAGATGAGTGTTACGATGTGTATTACGTTGCACACGAAAACGGAAAATGCTACTCAAGACTCTGGAACGGCTGGGGCAAGCACGATAATGCAATCGGAAATTTCGGCAACTTTGTTACTGCAGAAGAAATGAGAGGGCAGGGAATCGGCAAACAAATGCTCAAAGTGTGGTTTGATGACTTGAATAAAACGAGTAATAAACCACTTGCACTGTTTTGTACGGCAGGAGAAAGTGCGGCAAAGCTCTATTTCCCTTACGGATTTGTCCCTGCAATTTTCGGAACGGAAAGCGGACCGTTGTTTTTTCCTCTGGGGAATAGCCCTCGTGATTTTCGCAAATTTTGCGAGTTTTACTATCAGCCGTCAAAGAAACTGATAAGTAAAAAGGCAAGTGTTCAATGGAGACACGAAATAGATTGTCTGCTTAAATTTGCCCTTATAGATATGGGATTGTCTCTTGGTATAGATGAATTTTCGTGTATTGAACAAGCGTTGCTTTACTTGCCCGACAACACTGAAATTGTATTTACGGAAAACGGACGCTGTGTTGGCTGGGGTGTCAATAACAAAATGCAGATTCATCCGCTGTATGAAAATACAGAGCTTGAGAAGATATATTGATTTGAAATTTGGTAAGGGGTGTTTAAATGAATATTTTGGTATGTATCAAGCAAGTTCCGGGTTCAAACAATGTTGAAGTTGATTCGGTTACAGGCGTTCTTAAAAGAGACGGAGTAAAGAGCAAAATGAATCCGTACGATTTGTATGGACTCGAATTGGGACTTTCACTTGTTGAAAAATATGGCGGAAGTATTGAAACAATCACAATGGGACCGCCTCAGGCAAAAGAGGCGATTGTGGAGGCAATATGTATGGGAGCAAAGGGCGGTACAGTTCTTACCGACCGTAAGTTTGCCGGTGCCGATGTTCTTGCTACTGCCTATACGATATCTCAGGGAATAAAAAAGCTTGGAAAATTTGATATTATTATATGTGGTAAGCAGACTACAGATGGAGATACTGCTCAGGTTGGTGCGGAGGTTGCAGAATTTCTTGGTGTACCCAATGTTGCTAATGTTCTTTCTGTTGAAGAAATTGCTGACGGTAAGATAGCTCTTACAGCTTCGCTTGAAGAGCAGAATGTAACAATGTCGGTTAAAATGCCGTGCCTTATTTCCGTCGATGGCGATATAAACTCACCCAGACTGCCCTCGTTTAAGGTAAAACAAGGTGTTACAGATGATATGGTAAAGTTTGTCACTTTTGATGATTTTGATGATAAAAATCCTGACAATTACGGACTTGCCGGTTCTGCAACACAGGTTGAGAGAATATTCCCTCCTGAAAAAAATACGGAAAAATGCACAATTTCGGGTGACACGGAAAAGCAGACACAAGATTTGTTTACGCTTATACGTGACCGGAAGATTATATAGGAGGTGAAAATTTTGGGAAAACTTGTTATAAATCAGGAACTGGTAACACAACAAAAAGCACAGGAAATTGTCGGGGTTTGCCCGTTTGGAGCCATATCCTATGAAAACGGAAAGCTTGATATATCGTCTGCTTGTAAGATGTGTAAAATATGTACCAAAAAAAGTGGCGGAATTATAAATTACGTTGAAGAAGTAAAAGCTACGGTTGATAAATCCCTCTGGAATGGAATTTGTGTTTATGTTGACCATTGCGGTGATAAAATACATCGTGTCACATATGAGCTTTGCGGTAAGGCAAAGGAACTTTCAAAGGTGACAAACCACCCTGTTTACGCTCTTGTGATTGGATATAATCTTGGTGAAGAACTGGGTAAACTTATGCACTATGGAGTGGACAAAATTTTTGTCTATGATGATAAAGAATTCGAGCATTTCAGAATTGAGCCTTTTACAGCGGCTTTCTGCGATTTTATTGATAAAGTCAAGCCGTCGTCAGTACTGGTCGGAGCAACAAATTTAGGAAGACAACTGGCTCCCCGTGTTGCTGCAAGATGCAGAGCAGGACTTACTGCTGACTGTACTGTTCTGGAAATGAAGGAAAATACAGACCTTGTACAGATAAGACCCGCCTTTGGTGGTAATATTATGGCACAGATTGTATCACCGGACACCAGACCGCAGTTTTGTACAGCAAGATATAAAGTGTTTACAGAGCCAAAGCCGATAGAAACGTTAAAAGCTGAAATTGTAAAAATGTCTCTTGAGGCAGAAAAATTGGCTTCGGGTATAGAAATTCTTGATACAAAGGATAAACCAAAGGATATTGATATTTCCGAATCTGATGTAATTGTGGCAGTGGGCAGAGGTGCAATGAGCGAGGGAATGAGAAAAATGGCAAAAGAGCTTGCGGATTTGCTTGGTGGAGTTGTTGCCTGCAGCAGACCCTTGGTTGAAGGAAATTTGTTTGATGCAAAGAGACAGATAGGCTTGTCGGGAAGAACGGTAAAAGCGAAATTTATTATCTGTCTTGGAATTTCAGGTGCTGTTCAGTTTGCGGCAGGTATGAAATCATCCGACTGTATTGTTGCCATAAATTCCGATAAATCAGCACCGATTTTTGATGTGGCACACTACGCAGTTGTTGGCGATGTAAACCAAATCGTACCTCGTTTAATCGAAAAAATAAAGGAGGCACAGGCAGATGTACAATAAAGTTTCTTTGGATGATATAAAAGTTCTGCGTGAAATAGCAGGGCAGGAAAATGTGTTGTGTGGTAATGATATAAGTTCCGATTATGGGCATGATGAGCTTGGCGGAATTGAACAAATGCCTGATGTACTGGTTCGTGTTCATACAACAAAAGAAGTTTCGGAAATCATGAAACTTGCATGGGAACGCTCTATACCTGTAACAGTGCGTGGAAGTGGCACAGGTCTTGTTGGTTCTGCTGTTGCAGCCTGTGGCGGAATACTTCTTGAAACAACGCAGATGAATAAAATAATTGAGCTTGATAAGGATAATTTAACTGTTACTGTGCAGCCCGGAGTTCTTTTAATGGAACTTGCAGCTTTTGCAGAGGAAAATGATTTTCTTTATCCGCCCGACCCCGGCGAAAAGTCTGCAACCATTGGCGGTAATATTTCAACAAACGCAGGTGGTATGAGAGCAGTAAAATACGGAGTTACAAGAGATTATGTAAGGGAGCTTACAGTTGTAATGCCGAATGGCGAAGTTCTTGTGCTTGGCGGTAAGGTGGCAAAAAACAGCTCAGGATATAGTCTTAAAGACCTGGTTGTCGGCTCGGAGGGTACACTCTGTATTATTACCGAGGCGGTCTTAAAACTTGTTCCGCTGCCAAAGGTTTCGATAAGTCTTCTTGTACCTTTTCCCGATATGAAAAGTGCCATAGAAGCCGTACCGCAGATTATAAAATCAAAGGTAATACCTACTGCGATAGAATATATGTCACGTGACACTATTCTCTTCTCGGAAAATTACCTTGGTAAAAAATTCCCCGATACAAAAAATGACGCATATATACTTTTGACATTTGATGGAAATACAGATGCTCAAGTAGAAGCAGATATGAAAGTTGTAGCAGAATTGTGTCTTGAGATAGGTGCGATTGACGCATATATAGTTGATACAGAGGAACGTAAAAAAGTAGTCTGGTCTGCAAGAGGAGCATTTCTTGAGGCGATTAAGGCATCAACAACACAAATGGATGAATGTGATGTGGTTGTACCTGTAAACTGTGTTGATGAATTTATAAAATTCACACACTCTCTTGCAAAGGAAATGAATGTGAGAATTCCAAGCTTCGGACACGCAGGAGATGGTAATCTTCACGTTTATATTTGTCGTGATGAACTTGGAGATGAACAGTGGGAGGGTATTCTCACAAAATGCTTTGACCGTATGTATGATAAAGCAAAAGAGCTTGGCGGCTTGGTTTCG
>JAZQVQ010000084.1:0-3446 GCA_045631825.1 Eubacteriales bacterium
ACTCACCATCAATCAACCTTTCATCGTAATCTGTGAAATAAAGCATTGCTCTATCACTATCGTTTATTCCGTCAGTTGTAGGGTCAACAATCACACCAAGCATAGCAAGGAAATTGACAATGATTGTGAGAACATTCACAATAGATTCCTCACTAATGGACGGAACGATGCCGAAGATACCGAGCATCTGATACACAAATGCGATAATTAAAGTAATGAATGTAATAACAAATGCCTTGTTTTTAAATCGTGCTTTCCAGTTAATCTTCATAGTAAAAACCTCACTTTTCTATTAAATAATCTTGCATTTCGTCCTTTGCTTTCCTCAACTTATCAACGCTATTGCCCGTCAATTCGTGGTCGGTAATCGCAAGGACACATTTACATATTTTTTCGTTGCCCGTTTCAAGCGTTTTAAGGGTGCTGTGGTCTTTGTTTTGGTAAGCCTCTAATTTATCTACCCTTGCTTTTAACTCTTTAAATGGGGCAAAAAAACGGCTAAATACGGCTATTGCACCACCGAGGGTAACAACGAAACCTAAAAACCACAGAATATTGCCAAAGGATATTGTCACGTTTTCCACAGTATCACCGCCTTACTCTTCTATTTCCTGAAGCACCGTAGCTTCTTCCTCTGTGATTTCATCAATAGACTGCATCTCAGCCTATCAACTCAGGGAAATCTGCTAAAGCCTGCATATACAGCACCTTTGCACCTGCCACAGACGGATGAACGCCATTCGTGTCATTTTCCAGCATTCCCTCAAACCAGGCTCGATCTGTACCCTCTGCATTAACGGCTTTCGCAAAATCAATGTAGCGCAATCCGCTATCATATACATACTGATTTTTAAAGTTATTGATTGCATAGGTAGGAACATTGGGGATTGTGGCAAGAATTAACTCAATACCACGCTGTCTGCAGGTGTCAATAACCTCAACAGTTGCATTTTTCCATTCCGAATTGATTGCAGTATCAGTATCAGTATTATTCATACCAAGACACCACAACACATATTTCGGTTGACCGTGCGACATAACATTTCTGAAGGATTTAATTGCGTCACCTGATAACTGACCGCCTATGCCATTCAGAAGCACATTGTCACCATATCCGTTTTTCAACAAATAATGAGTCCATCTTGCTTCATCATTAATGGTAAAATAGCTGTCGCCGAAAGCATAAATCGGAGCATCAAAGTCAGCAGAGGTCCAGGAATATACACAATCTGTCAAGGTGCTTCCCACACTCTCAGCGTAAACAACACCTGAGCAACCCCAATCAACCGCTTTCTGCTCAAACTGTGCACCATTGGAAACAACCGTGATATCCGCCTTGTAGTCGGTGTCTGATGTTTCAATCAATACTTGGATATTATTCTGAATGCTCAACCCGTGGGGATATGTTGCTTTCTGAGTTGTTCCGCTATAAAGTACAACATTTGTACTATCCACAGCCACGAAATAATTACCCTTCCTGCCGATGCGAAGCGTACCAAATGTACCGATAATGCCTGTAAAGACGAAACGATTATTCTTGATAACCTCGTTTTTTTCCAGCTCCCACACATCACCTGCAACCATATCCCCGTTTTTTCGTATGTAAGAAGGGAGCTCAGACATAGAAGCAAGGTCAAACACAACCTCACCTTGTGCGTTATACATTTTCATTATTCTGTTACCTCCCTGTACTTAACGGATTTGATATATGTCGAACCTGAGCCAATTTGCGCAATCATATTTTGTTTCTGACTGATAGTGGCTACAGATTCTCTTACAAAGCTAACAGTATTTAATACCTCTTTTCCGTCAATAGAACATTTCGCACCATTGGCAGAATCAAACTCAAGTCGTACGGTATGCTCTGTACCAAGTGATATAGGTGCGATTATGTTCTCATCGTACTTGAAGCCCTCAGATTCCGCAAAAACAGAGGCGACATTTACACCATCGCTAAGGCCGATAACAAACCCGAGCTGATGAATCGTGTGTATATTAAATTCATTTATTTCAATAACACACTCAATAATGGCGTGAGTTGTTGTAGTAGCGAAACTTCTTGGTATGTATCTACCCTTAATAGCATAGCTATTTCTACTACCGATATAGCTAACCAGCTGACCATTTTCAGTTAACTCGTTTGTCCATTCGCTGTAACCATTATCAAAGCCGAAACCATTGTCAGTTAACGAGCCCTTAGAATAGTCCCACTCATAATCCCAAGCCTCGGTATCCGCATCGGGCATTTCTGTGGAAAGAGCTGCTGCAAGTGCTTCAATATTGCTCTTTTGGTCGGATAGATAAGAAGCGTTTTGAAGAATTACTAAAAGTAAATTCTTTGCATCAGCAGACATACTACCATCCACCGGGTGCTCGGTAAGGTATGCATTAACCGCCGTGTTCACCTGCTCATCTGTAACCTCGGTTTCAGGAGCATTCATAGTGCCATCTTCGTTGATGACTACATTACCGCCATTTTTAACACCGCCAAGCTCGTCACCGCCTATTTGTAAAGTCGGTTTGTTTTCCAAACTTTCATAATCATATTTTTCAATATTTCCATTTATGTTAAAACCTTTAATGCTCAATGATATCCCTCCTTATAAAGACACTATGCCATTTTCATCGACAGAGGTATTTCCACCGAATGTTACAATCCCGTTTTCGTCAATGGATGCAGAACCACCGCTTTGTGCTTTCTCAATCAACTGCTCAACCTTTTCTGTTGCAGTTCCCTCTGTATCTTCAAGCACTCCGCTATCGTCTATGAGAGTTTCTAAAGCATCAATTTCAGTTGTATCAATAACCTCAACCACACCACCGCTTGCCATACCTAAAGCAAAGCCGTTGGTGTAATCTGTGCTACGTACCGCTTCTGCTTCTGTTATCAACATTTCAAAGTTAGTGCATTTATCGCTCACATCAACATTAGAAAATGTTTTTTGGTCTTCTGCGTAACTGTGATATGTTTTTCCATTTGTTAGTGTTGGATTTTTCTCTATGATATAGTCAACAATTTCCTCTGCCGTTGTATCAACAGTAAAATTCTTACTTGATAATTGCTTCTTCATACCTGTCACATCAATACTTGAGCCACCTAAACTATACGCGCTACCAAAGTTAAGGTATAAAGCATAAGTTGTTACATTTAACTGTGTTGTTATAAAAATATAAGGGTATGTTGTTTTATCAACACCAAAATGTGCATATAGTTTATCGGCATAAGATAACTCAAATGGCTCATAGCCAACCACAATTTCACCAATCTTATTAAGTCTGTCATTACTGTCATACCCTATCTCAATATCCTTGCCGTCATAGGTTACAGATGTCAACGCACCATCTTCATAGGTACATACCATTGTGTGTGTGATGCCGTCTTTATCCATCAAAGTTATGGTGTCGTCATCGTTGTACACTATGCTTGTGTAATTCGCACCCCCACC
>JAZQVQ010000085.1:0-2734 GCA_045631825.1 Eubacteriales bacterium
AAAATCAACATAAATAAAATCAATTAGCTTTGTAAATGTTACTTTCTCAAATAACTGTTGTGATTTGGTTTTGAAAGAATGCTTAACCTCAAAGCAAGTAGTTGCAGTGGAGCTGTCTGAGTCACCGGTAAAGATAGAAGAATTAGCAAACACCCCTAGATTAATATACCTTCGTTTATCTACCTCGCCTGCTAAAGATTTTTTGTGTATATATAAGGCATTGCAAAAATGTTTGTAGGTATCCTGGATGAGTTTTATACTTTCAAATAAATCCTGATAAAATTCAAAATTTGGTTTGCTGTTTTTCAAAAAAGTATTCATTCCAAGCTTTTTAAATATAGGATTACCCGACAGATTTTTATTTGTAGCAGTTAGTGTCTTTTCATATAATACAGCATTTGAATGTAAATGATTTGATTTTAATCCTTCAAACAAAGTATAAAAAGCCGAAAAATCATAGTTCAAAAGCTCTGTTAATATTTCGTTATGCTGATAACATTGATCTTCAATCTGAACATAATCATTACCGAAATAAGCGGTAATATAAAATGTGTTGTCTAATATATGGTTCGGATCTTTAACGGTTATTTTCATTTAGTTTTTCACCTCATCTTATTAATTCTGCAGAATTGAAAAATAGATAGAATAGATAATATGTTACAATTATATATCATCTATTGACAAATGTCAAGAATTAGTTTACAATGGATAACGCAAAGATAATTTACATTATCTAATTTGAACCTTGACAACTGAATAGCTTACACGGTGAGAGATACACGCCATGACACTTTATATAAATTATATAAGGAAGAGCGGACAACTTGGTCGGAAGGAGCAATGGAACGGTAACCGAAGGTAAGTGCAAAAAATATTTTTATGAAGGAGGTAATTCAATATGATGAATTACAACACAAGCTTATCTGTTATAAACGGTAAGCACTTAATGGAAAAGGAATTGACACCTGTCAGATATATCATTGATGATATGATTTCTGCAGGCGTTCATATCCTTGCAGGAAGTCCTAAAATCGGTAAGTCATGGATGAGTCTGTGGCTATGTTTGTCAGTGGCAAACGGTACTGATGTATGGGACTTTAAAACTCACAAAGGCGGGGTGTTATACATGGCACTCGAAGACAGCCCGAACCGTCTTCAGTCAAGACTTCGAAAGCTGAATATGCCTGTGCCCGACAATATTCATTTCACTTTGACAGCAAGTGATTTGGATTCGGGACTGCTGGATCAGCTCGAAAACTTTATGCAGGAACACCCTGACACCAGTCTTATTGTTATCGATACTTTTCAAAAGATTCGAGGAAGTCTTAAGGAAAGTTCTCTCTATGCAAATGACTGTAAAGAGATGGGTTTGATCAAAGCTTTTGCTGACAAGCATAACATTGCAATTATACTTGTCCATCATGCTAAAAAAGGTTTTGAAATGGATCCTCAGGATTCTATTTCAGGAACCAACGGCATCGCAGGAACGGCAGATACAAACCTGATTCTTAAAAGGCACTCTCGCTATGAATCTCTCGCTGTTTTTTCTATAAGCGGAAGAGATGTTACTGCAAGAGAAATGCAGCTTTGGCAGAGTGATATCAACTGTATCTGGGAGAAAACCCGGGATTCTGTTGCAGAGAAAGAAGAGCAAAAAGTGCCCCGATTGATTAAAGTTTTTCTTGAAAAAGAAAAAACTTTTGTGGGTACGGCCACAGAACTTTGCCACAAACTTAAAGAAATGTTTAACGAAGACTTTAGTGCTAACAGTCTTGGCAAAACGTTAAACAAGTGTCAGTTTGTTTTGATGAAGCAAGGTATCATTTATGATAACACTCGCAATCATGACAAAAGGCAAATCAGTTTGACTCTTGCTAATCCTGAAAAGGAGCAGAAAGGGTCTGATGATTTGATGGCGGACGAGTTGGTTTTGAACGAAGAATTTGATTCAAAAGATGGTGAGCTCGGTCACACTTCCATAGATGAAGTTGAGCATACCTATGGACAAGTTCATCGCGAAAGACTCGTTATGTATGAGCCTGAAAAGAAAAACTTTGAAGATGAATTTACTCCGAGCTCCGACGGTGTAAATGAAGTTCAAAGCGAACAGGTTCATCATGGGCCTCGCACGATGGATGGCGAAGCGTTTGTTGGGGACACTTTTTCTTTCAAAATGCGTCCTGAACAATAAGGGTGTATACCTAAATTCTTGTTGCAACTGTCACGCTGTTGCATCGGGTTTAAGGTAAAGCCTGACAAGGTGTCATCAAAAGTTTGTCAAAACTGTCGCGCCGACGCATCTGAATTTTCAAGCTCGCGTCACAGTCGGCGCTGATGTCACTGATTGATGACTGTATCCGAATTGTAACAATCTTTTTAGAGGGGGTGAAAATCAAGGTTTTTTAAGTGGCTATACATTTCCGCGGGATTTAATTCTCTCCTTAGGAGAGGCTAGCAGAGCGCTTGGCT
The DNA here is from genome assembly GCA_045631825.1 of Eubacteriales bacterium. GTDB lineage: Bacteria > Bacillota > Clostridia > Oscillospirales > CAG-382 > UMGS1387. The sequence continues at coordinate 2,470 of JAZQVQ010000085.1, forward strand.
ATACGCTGTCGCTAAAGCGACGCTGCCCCGCGCAATCGCACCGCTGAAGCGGAGCGAAATCGGGCGGAAGCCCGTGCCCACTTCGGAAAATCAGTAGCCGAAATTGATGGAATGATTACAAACAAAATTAACAGAAAGAGGTGAAATGGAATGAGAAAAAAACCGCACTCAATTGCTTTCCGAGTTACATATGAGCAGTATAAAATGATCAAAGAGAAAGCAAAAAATTCAAATCTTTCAATGACCGATTTCATAATCAAATGTT
>JAZQVQ010000086.1:0-4321 GCA_045631825.1 Eubacteriales bacterium
CTAAACATTAAAAGTTCTTTGCCTACTTTCTTAGGGGGAAAGTAGGCAAAAAAAGAAACAAGAAAAAAGAATACAGAAAAACAGAACAGGAGAAAAATATGATAAAAACTGCGGTTGTAGTGCTGCTTAAAGTACCGCAAAACAGCAATGAATTTTTAAAAAAGGCAGTTTTACGGCTTGACGCAAACTCGCAACAAAAATATTTAAAAAATATAGATAAAACACGTACACAGACATCAGTGTATGCACATTTGCTGGTAAGACTTGTGGCAACAAAAGTTCTGGGTATTAAAAATAGTGACCTTACATTTAATATAGATAAACACGGCAAGCCAACACTTAAAAATGCTCCGGATTTCTTTTTCAACATCTCACATTCGGAAAACCTTGTGGCTTGTGCGTTTTCTAACAAAAACATAGGTGTTGACATCGAGAAAATATCCGCTGAAAAACCACGCATCTCAAATAAATACTTCACACTGGCGGAAAAAGTCTACCTGTCAGGTACACAGGGCAGCGATGACAAAACAAACAACCGTTTTTATGAAATCTGGACAAAAAAAGAAGCCTATGTAAAATACATAGGCAAAGGTCTCGGTTTTGGCATTGACTCCTTTGACGTCTTTTCAAAAGAACTTTCAGGCAAATTCTTCTATAACGAGCCTGATGGATTTTCGTTGTCGGTTTTTTGCCCTCAAAACGCAAAAGATACATATGTTTTAAACCTTGATTTTAATGAGTTTTCAAAACAGATACTCGAAAATCTTGATATAATCGAAACTTATAACAATATATAAATTATCTGTCGCAGACTTTTATGTAGTCCCTTCTCGGCTGAACAGCTTTGTAGGAGGGACGTATTATTTTGCCCGCATTTACAAGCTCCTCAATTCTGTGAGCAGACCAACCCGTTATACGTGCGATTGCAAAGAGCGGAGTGAATAATTCGTGCGGCAGCCCTAACATATCATAAACAAAACCACTGTAAAAGTCTATATTTGCACATACGCCCTTGTAAATCTTTCTTTCGCCTGCAATAACTTTGGGAGCAAGACGTTCGACAAGAGAGTACAGCTCGTACTCTTTAGTAAGCCCTTTTGCTTCGGAAAGCATTTTGACATACTTCTTAAAAATTGTGGCTCTCGGGTCGGACAGCGAATATACCGCATGACCAACACCATAAATAAGCCCCGATTTGTCAAACGCCTGCTTGTTTAAAATCTTGTCAAGATATGCACACACTTCGTCCTCGTCCGTCCAGTCGGACACGTGTTTCTTTATGTCGCCAAACATCTCTGTAACTTTTATGTTCGCACCGCCATGCTTTGGCCCTTTAAGTGAGCCGAGGGCGGCAGAGATGGCAGAATAAGTATCGGTTCCCGACGAGGTGACAACGTGTGTTGTAAAAGTTGAGTTGTTACCACCTCCGTGCTCTGCATGAAGCACAAGAGCAAGGTCAAGAAGCTCTGCCTCAAGCGGAGTAAACGAACAGTCCATTCTCAGCATATAAAGTATGTTTTCCGCCGCAGAGAGATTTGGATTAGGCTCGTGAATGTAAAAGCTTGACTTTTTCTTTACATAATAATTGTATGCAAGATAACTGTATACAGCTATCATAGGCAGCTGCGATATAAGCTGCAAACTCTGCCTTAATACATTTGGCAGGCTTGTGTCGTTTGGACGCACATCGTAAGAGAATAACGTCAGTACGCTTCGTGAAAGCGAGTTCATCATATCAGACGAGGGGGCTTTCATTATAACGTCACGGGCAAAGGAATTGGGAAGCGAGCGATAGCTTACAAGAATCTGTTTAAATTCATCAAGCTCACAAACAGTCGGAAGCTGACCGAACAGCAAAAGGTACGTAATTTCCTCAAAGCCGAAACGCCCGTCGCTTATAAATCCGTCAACAAGATTTTCTATATCATATCCCCTGTAATACAATTTTCCATAATCGGGCACGAGAATTCCGTTTTCCTCACGCTTAGAAACAATTTCACTTATCTCGGTAAGTCCGGTAAGCACACCGTTTCCGTTTAAATCACGAAGCCCTCTGTTGACCTTGTAATCAATGTACAGCTGCGGATCAATTTTACAGTTTTCAAGACTGGTGTCTGTATACTTTAAAATTTCAGGTGTAATTTCACAATAATCGTATCTGGTCTTATTCTTTCTAAGCATTTTTGCTCCTTTCTCCTGCATATAAAAAGCCTACTGCTTTATATCTACCTTGCAGTCTTCTATTCTCGAGGCAAGATATCTTCCGACCTTGCACAAATACTTTGCCGAATCAACTATAAAATCCTCCGGCACATTTCTGAAAAATGCAGAATTACACTCAAACGTAATTTCTCCGTCATAATCAATTTCGGTAAGAGCTTTTATAAACCCTTCCCAGTCGATTTTCCCCTCAAACGGGATAAAATGGCTGTCCGAAGTGCCCAGATTGTCGTGAACGTGAAGAGCCTTGACGTGCTTTCCCGCACCGGTTATTGTCTCGTAGATGTTTTCGCCCACCAAAAGTGTGTGTCCAACGTCAACGCAAAAGCAGAAAACATCTTTGTCAAGAGCCTCTATTCCTTTTATCAAATCCTCGTCAAGAAAACTAACAAGCGGAATGATTTTTTTCGTAATTCTGTCCATACGCCAGATGTTTTCAATACATATTCTGACGCCCGTCTCTTTTGCGACAGGCTCAAGACTGTTGTACATTTCAAGATTAAGCCTCACAATCTGACTTTCCGTCATCCTGATGTCAAAAATCGGATGCACAACAATTTTTGGTATACCGAGCAAACGACAGATATAGAAAGAACGCATAAGATATCTTTTTCTTTCCTCGTTGTAATCCTCCCCGTTTTCAAAGGTACTCGGGAATGGTGCGTGTGCCTGATTAAACGTAAGTCCAAGCTGGTCTGCTTTCTTTTTTGCTCGTACCGCTTTGTCTTGCCAATCATCACCGTTAAAATAGTGGTCGGGCTTATACAAAAAAGACATTGTGACATCTGCACAATCAAAGCCTGCACTTTTTATTATTTCAAGGGTTTTTTCAAACCCGAAACGATTATCAAGATAATTTGTCGGCATTGAAATTTTCATTGTTATTCCCTCATAATCTCATTTATTTGCCTACTTCAAATTCAAAGCTTGTCTTTCAACATAAAGCCTGTACCACGTAATAAACGTAAGAACAGTCCACAGCGTGCGATAATTGTCCTTCTTTCCGAGTCTGTGTTGCTCAAGAAGTTTAAGTGCCTCGTTTTTGTCAATAAACTCGTCGGCATAAGGCGAAAGAATTATATTTTTTGCCCAGTCGTAAAGCTCGTCACGAAGCCATACTCTCACCGGCACGGGATAACCTTTCTTGGGACGCATAACGGTATCGGGGTTGACAATATCCCTGAACGCATGACGGAAGATGTACTTTGTAGTATCATGCGACAGTTTATCGTCATCGCAAAGTATTCTTGCCGCCTCGAACACCTCTCTGTCAAGAAACGGAACTCTTGCCTCAAGGCAGTGTGCCATAGACATTCTGTCGCCCTTTACAAGAATATCGCCCTTGAGCCAGGTGTTTATGTCGCAATACTGCATTTTTGACAGCATTGACAAATCCTGCACCTTGTCATAAATCGGGTATGTTATATCGGTAAAGTGAATATTTTTGTCATAAGTTTTAAGAATTTTCTTTTTGCTCTTTTCGTCAAATATAAATGCGTTTCCGACAAATCTGTCCTCGACGGGCGTAACACCACGAAGAAGCATATGCTTTCCTCTTACGTTTTCGGGAAGAGCATTTGCAAACGCACGTATTACTGCCTTTACGGGACTTGGAAGTGCATAAATTTTCTGTGCAGACTTGGTTGTTCCGTAAACCCTGTACCCTGCAAACAGCTCATCGGAGCCTTCGCCCGAAAGTATTACCTTTACGTGCTTTGCAGCCTCCTTGCATATAAGATAAATTGCGACAACAGACGGGTCTGCAACGGGCGTGTCGAGGTGGTATATAACCTTTTCGTATGCATCAACAAAGTCCTCGAAGGTTGCAACCTTGTTTATGTGCTCTATATCAAGATGCTTTGCAATTTCCGATGCATCGTCCATTTCGGAATAATTCTTTACCCCGAATGAAATGGTAAACGCCTTGATTCCCGGCGAAAGCTTTGATGCAACCGCCGTTATAACTGCCGAGTCTATTCCGCTCGACAGAAAGCTGCCGACCGGCACATCGCTGAGCATATGAGCTTTTATACTGTTTTCAAGGGCAGTTCTGAGTTTCTTTTCCTTTTCGTCAAAGGATATTGTCCTGTCAGGCTTAAAG
>JAZQVQ010000087.1:0-9850 GCA_045631825.1 Eubacteriales bacterium
TCGCTCTAAGCTTCTGACACTGCGTGTCGTCTCCGTTCGGTTTCGCTTCGCTCCACCTTTCTTCGCCTCCACGCAGTGTGTTTTAACTTTACTCTTTCTTTTTTATCTTTTTAGTCTCACATCATTGACAAATGTACAAAAATACAAAAAAACACAAGATTTTATACTATTTTTTAATTATCAAATTATATCTTTTATTCATATTATACACCATATAAACAGATAAAGGAATGATATCAATATGACTAACAATAAAACATTTGCTATAATTGGAGGGGACGCCAGACAGATTTTTTGCGGCAAGAAGCTGACCGATTCCGGCAACACTGTCTATTATTTTGGATTTGATAAATACACAGAGAAATCAGACAGCCTGAACATAAGCGAGAATTTAGAGGATGTTGTAACAAAGTGCAAATACATTATCCTCCCTGTCCCCTGCAGTTCTGACGGTTTTTATATAAATATGCCATTGTCAAACACACAACTATCTATTGACAAATTGTTTTCTTTACTTAATAAAAATCATGTTGTTTTATGTGGTAAAACCTGCGATAAAATTGAGGAATATAACACAAAAGAAGAACTAAAAGTGTACGATTATCTTACAAGAGAGGAGTTTCAGATATTAAATGCCATTCCAACGGCTGAAAGTGCAATAGCTATAGCAATAAACGAGTTTCCCGAAACACTTTGCGGAACAAATTGTCTTGTTATGGGTTACGGCAGAATCGGAAAAATTCTGACTAAACTGCTTAAAAGCTTTGGTGCGAACGTTTATGTTTCTGCAAGGAAATTTTCAGATTTTGCCTGGATAGAATCTGAAGGGGCCCTTTTTGTAGAAACAGATAAAGTTTATTCGGTTATCAACAAATGCAAGATAATATTCAACACAATTCCAAAGAAAATCCTTAAAGACGAATTATTGTATAAAATAAATAAGAATTCGCTTATAATCGACCTTGCATCAAAACCCGGAGGTGTTGACTTTGAACCGGCAAAAAAAGTCGGATTAAATGTAATCTGGGCATTATCTCTCCCCGGTAAAACTTCACCGGTTAGTGCAGGAAAAATAATATCGAATACTGTTCTTAACATTATAAAAGAAACGGAGGGGTAAATGGTGATAGGATTTGCTATCTGTGGCTCATTTTGCAACATATCGAATGCTTTTGTTCAGCTTGAAAATCTCCAAAGCAAATATGGTGATATATTACCAATAATGTCATATAATGTTTATACCACTGATACAAGGTTTGGAAAAGCCTCCGAGTTAATTTCAAAAACCGAAGATTTAACGGGTAAAAAAATTGTACATTCACTGACAGAGGCAGAACCACTTGGACCCAAAGTTCCTCTTGAATGTCTGTGTATTTGCCCGTGTACCGGCAACACCTTAGCAAAGCTTGCGAATGGTATTTGCGATACTCCGGTAACTTTGGCAGCGAAAGCACATTTAAGAAACGACAGACCTCTTGTGATCGCACTTGCTTCAAACGACGGACTGAGCGGAAATGCAGAAAACCTAGGCAAAATGCTCGCAAGACGCAATGTTTACTTCGTTCCTATAAGACAAGATGATGCTTTAAAGAAACCGAGAAGTCTCGTTTGTGATTTTGAATTATTAACTGAAACAATTGAATATGCAATGAAAGGCAAACAAATTCAACCAATAATGATATAACAAGAAAAGGACGTATAAGCGTCCTTTTTTGTATATAATTTTAAGTTATGGGAACATTAAATAAAAAGGGGTGTTACACATTATCGAAAACAATAATTTAACAGATGAGCTTGTAAACAACATTAAAAGTTGTTTTATTAAATGTGATGATTTTAATGTCCGTGAAATTCTGCTCGGCGGCAATCAAAAGGCATTTGTTCTTAATATCGGTAACTATTCCGACAGAAATTTTATATCTGAAACTGTAATTAAACCGCTTACTAATCATAATAACACAATTACAGACGAGCAGCAATTATTGGGTATAATTTCCGCAAGCGAATTTAAAAGTATAAGCCCCGACATTAATATTATACAAGAAAAAATTTTAAGCGGGAATGCCGTTATTATTTGTCAGTTAGATAATAAAATAGTCTGCTACGGTGCTACTGCAAAAAGAGGTAACAGCAGAAGTATCAGTGAACCAAATGGCGAGGTTGTTGTCAGAGGTCCCCGAGAGGGTTTTATTGAGAACTGCGAGGACAACGTTGCATTAATCAGAAAACGTATACGTTCAAACAGATTAAAATGTGAAACTGTCAAGGTCGGTTTGTACACACAAACAACAGTAAATGTTATGTACATTGACACAATTGCTGATAGTAAAGTTGTTTCGGGAATTATTGAGAAATTGAAACAAATTCAGTTACCCGGTATTATTGATTCAGGATATATTGAACATTTCTTTCAGGAAAATCAATTCAGCCTGCTGCCAAGTTCGGGAAATTCCGAGAAGCCCGACAAAGTTGCAGCTAAAATTCTTGAGGGCAGAGTTGCCGTCATATGTGACGGCAGTCCTATTGTTCTTACTATTCCCTATTTATTTATCGAAAGCCTGCAATCATCGGAGGACTATTTAAAAACACCCATTTATGCCTCATTCGTAAGAATAATAAGATTGATAAGTACCATACTTGCTTTATACCTTCCCTCCCTTTATCTGGTAAGCCTGGAGCACCACACGACAAATTTACCTTACAAATTGTATAAAACAATTATTACCACACGATTGGAAATACCATTTAGCGTTTTTGGCGAATTGCTCGTTATTCTTATAATTTTCGAAATAATAAGAGAAGTAAGCCTCAGGATGCCAAGAGCTATCGGTGATGCTGTCGGAATTGTTGCCGGTTTGATTTTGGGAGATGCCGCAATTTCTGCAGGAATATCAAGTCCGCCGGTAATAATGGTAGTTGCACTTACGGCAGTTTGTTCTTTCATTATTCCTCCATTTATGAACAGTATTGTGATAATACGAATTATAAATTTACTCCTTGCAAAACTTTTAGGTTATACGGGTATTATGTTGTCACTTGTGTTTTTAATCGTTGTATTATCCTCCAAGGAGTCATTTGGTGTTCCATACCTCTTTCCGATTACTCCGACAAAGAAAAACTCGCTAACCGACACTTTTATTCTCTTGCCCAAAAAATCATTAAAAAACTCGTTAAAAGAATTAAGGAAATGATACTTTGAAAAAATTTTTACTTTTACTGGTTACTATAGCGTTAAATATTTTTCTGTGTTCTTGTGCAACAAACAACAGTGAGGAAATTTATTTCATTCATGCCATAGGATTTGACAATCACGGAGAAGAAATAACATTGTCGGTGGTGTTGGAAAAAACAGCGATAAATGAACAAAGTAGCACAGATTCAGGGAACGGTGAATCATCAAAAACGCAGTCGTCTGTCTTTGAAACTGTAAGTTTTACGGATAAAAACATCGAAAAAGCTTTTATACAATTAAAAAACAAATACAAAAGAACTTACTTTGGAACAAGTGAGGTATATTTTTTAAGCACCGGTCTATTAGAGGAAAACCTGAGGGATTTATGCAAATTTCTTCCTTCGCAAACTATGCTTCCAAGCAAAAGTATTGTTGTAAGTGTTGACAGTATGTCTTGCTATAGCTTCTTAAAAAACACAAAGGATATGTCGTTTTTGGAACAAATCAAAGATATCGAAAAAAAAGAAAAGGTAAATATTATATACTTTTTGTCACAGAATAGTCAAGGTAACAAGACTTTATATTTGCCTTGTTTTTCATATGATGAAAAAATCAAGAAACTTGGAAATACGAAATGCAAAAGTTTTATATTTGGAGTTGGTAACTGATGGTACAAAACAATTTACGTTATGAAAACAACATTTCATTATTGACCTTTTTAATATCATCACAAGCTATTTTCAACCCAATTTATACCGGTGGTAATAAACTTTTAATTACTATTTTAACAAGTCTTATCGGTGGAATTTTTGTTATTGTTTCAAAACACCTGATTTTAAAACCCAAAAGCAAACTTAGAATAAACTCATTTATAAACAAAGGAATGGGTACTATATGTTTTGTTCTGTTTAGTTTGATATCAGGTGTATTACTTTATGAGTACACCGGAACAATATCGAAGTTTTCAGATTTTTATTCAAACAGAACATATAAATCAATATTGATTTTAGCTATCATACTGATATGTTTATATATTTGCAATACCGGTCTTAAGACAATTTTGCGGATATGTGTGCCGGTTCTAATAACTATATCTATTTACTACATCTCAATGTTTTTAGGGATTTTGAGTACAGGTCAGAGCATAATACCGGACAAGATTGATTTTAGTTTGAATAGTTATGATTTAACGGTATTGTTTAAAAGCACAGTTTTTTTATTTGCCGATGTCTGCATACTGTTTTTTGTATTTAAGAAAAATGAAAATTTTATAAACTACAAAATATCAATAACAAAAACAATAGCCGTTTATATCGGCATCTTGTTACTTAATGTAACAAGAAATTGCCTGATATTAGGAACAAATTTAATATCAGAAATTAAATATCCTGATATTGCAATAATTAAGTTAATTCCAAAATTTGAACTGACCGAAATTGTAATTTTAGTAGTTGGTATGGCAATTATTTTAAAATGTTCGGTTTTATTTGTAGCAGGCATTTCAATAAGTGAAAATAAAAACAAAGGATTAAGTATGGTATTTCAACTGTTCCTGACATTTTTGTTTTATATATTGTGCGATACACTTGCAAATACGCAAAATATTTTTCTGTCTACAAGTTTTTATATATTGATGCTTATTACAATTTGCATTACTGTTTTATATTCAATATTCGATACAAATAAATTATAAAAGAACACAAATTCGACAGAGTTTTTATTAAAATTGTTTTATTATTTAAGCACAAATATAAAAGGAAGGTATGTAAAATGCAAATGACGGCCATTAACAAGGAAGAAAAAATGGTAGTTTTTTTATCGGGCGAAATCGACCATCACACCTGCAGTGAAATTCGTGACGGTATTGACAAATTGATGGTTGAAACAAAACCCAAAGTTCTCGTTATAGATTTATCAGACATTGGTTTTATGGATTCATCAGGACTTGGTTTGATTTTAGGAAGATACAGACGGGCAAATGAACTTAATATACAATTACTGTTGTCTAACGTCGATAAGAGTGTTGCCAAAATACTCAAAATGGCAGGTGTCGATAAAATTATTAAAACAGTGATAAGCTAAGATAAAAATTAAGGAGAATAGAAATGAAGCTAAAACGTAACAAAATCAATGAATTTAAATGCGTTATCCCTGCAAAATCAATTAACGAATCTTTTTCAAGAATGCTTTGCTCTGCATTTGTCTCGCAGTGCGACCCAACAATTGAGGAACTAAGCGATATAAAAACATCAGTTTCAGAGGCAGTTACAAATTGTATAGTACATGCTTATCACGATTACCCTGAGGATAAGAAAAAGATATACATATTATGCGAAAGTTATTCCGACGGACTTGTTATTATAAAAATCAAAGATAAAGGCTGTGGAATTGAAAATATAGAAAAAGCTATGGAACCGTTGTACACAGGCAGCAAGAGTCAGGAACGGAGCGGTATGGGTTTTTCTATAATGCAGAGCTTTATGGATACTCTTACTGTTAAATCCAAAATTGGAAAAGGTACAAGCATTACTATGAAAAAACTTATCGGAAAAGAATCATTCAAATGACAAAGTTTAATAATGAACACAACAAGGCTTTACTTGAACGCTGCATTTCCGGTGATAAAAAGGCTATTGACAGCTTTGTAAATGATAATTTAGGGCTTGTCAAAAGCATTGCTTACCGTTTTTGCGGTCGTGGACAGGAACTTGAGGATTTAATTCAAATAGGCTCTATAGGTCTTATAAAGGCCATAAGAGGCTTTGATTTGTCATACAATACAGAGTTTTCAACGTATGCCTTTCCGCTTATTACGGGAGAGATTAAAAGGTTTTTGCGTGATGACGGACTTATTAAAATAAGCAGAGAAATAAAGAAAAACGCATATACCTTACTGAAAGCCAAGGAAAATTTCATAAATGAAAATTCAAGAGAGCCAAAAATTAGTGAGCTGTGTGATATATGCAATCTTACTGAAGAACAGGTGGTAACCGCCCTCGATGCCTGCACCCCAACCTTGTCACTGCAGGAAAAAATCAACGAGGACGACAACTCACCCGAGCTATTGTCATTTTTAAGTGATAAGGATTTTATTTCCGATACTGTCGATAAAATTGCATTAAAGGAAGCAGTTGGAAACCTTAACGACGAGGAAAAAGCACTTATAGAACTAAGATATTATAAAGGTTTTACACAATCCCAAACCGCACGGATTCTGGGCATAACACAGGTTAAAGTGTCAAGATTCGAAAAGAAGATTCTTGCAAAGCTACGCCAGGAATTTATATAATTTCAATTTTGATAATTAACTATCTGTTCTTTTTCAAGCACGTATGCTATAAGTCTGTCCGTGTTGAGATTCTCATTGTTCATGTTTACACACGAAATGCAACTGTTATCATAAGTTGTGTAATAGTAACAACCATTTTTTATATCACAACAACTTGTGTATAGGGTTATTTCGTATTCATCACTCTCAATCTCACAGCATCCTCTTGTCTGATTAACTGTTCCAAGTATATGAAAAAACTGTGACAGATTATTTTCGCCATCTCTTGAAACGGAGTTTAATTTGGTAAACGCAGCACGTGCAAATCTTGATTGAGAAGATAAATCACCCGGCAAGCCTATCGCCCCCATTCCCCGACTATATAAGGACAAGTCTATTTTATCAGAAAAGCTGTTTTTAGGCGTTTTCCTTGACAAGTTTACATAATTATTTAGACAAAACATCTGTACTTGAAATTCGGGATTGTTTGTCAAAACTCCAACTGGATTTTGGTATACTTTTATTCCCTCTTTAACACATTCAAGCGTTATACACTCTTTTTCGTCGCTGATAAGCCAGTGAAGCTGTGCAGGTTCAAGCTTATTTGAAAATGCCTCATTTGTGATGTTGATTTCGTTTAATGCTTTTTTTACTTGCAGGACACTTTCATACTTTGACAATAAATATGGAATAAGCTCAAATTGAGCCAAATTGATTTTGTTCGGTTTTCTTTTACAATAATGAGCATTGTCGACAAAATTAAGTCCCGATATTGCAAGTCCTTTTTCGTTAAATGCATCGTAATAAAGCGGATAACCATCAACAACACAGGCCATACCGATAATTGAATTATGATTTTTCAAGTTTTCACCATTTAAAAAATTAAATTCATAATTACGAGGTGTAATAACCACCTTTTCACCAAATGATTTTTCATAGTCAAGCGTTCTTCCAAAATAAAAACAATCATCATTTTTGTATGATATTGAAGTACACAAACTCAAGCACCTCCGAGAATTAATATACATTATTTTACCCACAATAACAAAAATAAAACGGGAGCCATAAGGCTCCCAAAATGTTTTTATTCAACCGGTTCTATCAAACCATATTCATTACTTTTCTTTTTATAAACAAGATTAATTTCGCCATTGTCATCATTCTTAAACAAGAAGAATTCGTGTCCAAGCAAATTCATTTGTAAAACTGCTTCCTCTACCGTCATCGGTGCAAGAACAAACCTTTTAGTTTTGGTTATCTTTATTTCATCCTGTTCGTCGACCGGCAGGTCAAAATACGCTTTCTCAACAGCAGTGTTGCGAAATCTATTCTCAAGTCTTGTTTTATTCTTTCTGATTTGTCTTTCAATAATATCTATTGATTTATCAATAGATGCAACCATTGCATCTTCAGCAACCTCTGAGCGAAACATCATGCCTTTATAAACAATTGTGGTTTCGAGAATTTCCTTGTTTCTCTCGCTCCTCATTGTTACATTGGCTTTTGCTTCATCATCGAAAAATTTGTCAAGCTTTGAAAGCTTGTTTTCAACTCGAATCTTTAGGTCGTCTGTTACGTTAAACTTCCTTCCTACGATTGTAACTTTCATGATAAACCTCCTGTACAAATCTTTGAGAAAAGCATTTTTCCTTTCTCTATTTGTATTATATCACAAACTTTGCGATTTGTAAAGAGACTTTTTGTACAAAATGTCAAATTTATATAACAATTTCTTTATGTCGAGTTACGTGACATCCGATATTCACGGCACAAGGAAGTCCGGCTATATGTGTTGGGTACTGTTCAATATTTACGGCAAGAGCCGTTGTTTTTCCTCCAAAGCCCTGCGGACCAATACCAAGTTTGTTAATTTTATCAAGTATTTTTTGTTCAAGTTCAGCATACTTTTGGTCGGGATTACGTTTATCTAAATCCCGTGTTAAAGCAAGCTTTGAAAGATATGTACAATACTCAAAATTTCCGCCAATACCCACACCAACAATAATTGGAGGGCAAGGATTGCTCCCTGCGTTTTTAACAACATCAACGACAAAATCAATTATATCATCTTCAGTGGCTGACGGAGTAAACATTTTAACAGCACTCATATTTTCGCTTCCAAAGCCCTTGGGTGCCGCCACGAGCCTTATTTTATCACCTTTAACTATTCTTGTGTGAATTATAGCGGGTGTATTGTCATTTGTGTTTTTGCGATTAAACAGCGGGTCAGACACTATAGATTTACGCAAATAACCATTTATATAAGCATCTCTAACACCCTGATTAATTGCCTCCTCAAAGGAGAGCTCGCCTTTTAAGCAAACCTCACTGCCAATTTCGGCAAACACAACAGCCATTCCTGTATCCTGACATATTGGGACATTGATTTTCTTTGCCGCTTCGATATTCTGATTAAGCTTATCCAGAACGCTCGCGGCAAGGTCATATGTTTCATTTTTCTTTGCATTGTTTATTGCAGTGCAAACAGAGTCAGGCAAAATGTAATTTGCATTGATGAAAATTTTTTCTGTTTCTTTTTTAATTGTTTCAGTAGAAATTTCTCTCATTTAAGCATTTTCCTTTATGTTTTAATCAGGCAGGTCATTGTAAAAGTATTGTGCGTTCGGGTCTTTATATCCAAGCTGGTCCGAGGCAACACGTTCTATATATTCCTCATCTAAAGGCGAATCAAGCTCACTTTGAAGCTTATCAATTTCATAGCTTAGTTGTTCATTTTGCTGTCGCAAGTCGTCGTTTTGATTTTTGATTTCATTTATATCAATTTGCTGCTTCAAACCAATTATCATAAAAGCAAGCAAAATACCGGTAAACAAAACCAATTTAATATAATTCATTTAATCACTTCCATTTTCTTATTGTATATAAAAATCTTTTATTTTCAATTAACATATATAATTTTAAATGTAAATATACAAAAACACTCAATAACGGGTTTACAGTAATAATTAAAATCCTGATTAAAGGTTTTATTAAAAAAATTATTGTACAAAAGATTGTTTTAAAGAATTTTTTCAAAATACCTGACAGAAAAAGCAATGTTTTAATAATAATTTTGGAAATTGAATATTTGTATAGCACAAATCCAATTACAGGCATATATACTTCAAACCATCTGAGTCTTCCGTTATTCGTTTCAAGCACTCCAAGAATTATTATTAACGATGCAAGTATACAAAAAAGCAAATCATCAAAAAAAAGTATGGTATTTCCCGATTTAAATATTAATCGTTTTACTTTGAATAAATCATAAAGAAAACCAAGAAAAAAACCGACAAAAATCGAGTATATAAATACAAAAGTCTGCGTTTGTACATAAAATATCTGCATACTATTTTCCAAACAGCTTAGAAACAAAACCTTTTTTGCCCATTTTACCATCACTGTAATAT
>JAZQVQ010000088.1:0-8751 GCA_045631825.1 Eubacteriales bacterium
ACCGTAGGAAGAAATAAAAAGGTGATTGCCCAGTATATCCGCGAACAGTTGGAAGAAGACATAGCCGAGGATCAGTTGACTCTAAAAGAATATACCGACCCGTTTACGGGTAGCAAGAATAAGTAGGCGAAAATAAACAGCAGCACCTGAGCGGCTGCTAGTGATTGTAATGCGATGTTAAATCTTCAGTGCCCCTTTCAGGGGCTAAGCCAGTAGCAACTCCTTTTAGGGGTGAGCAAACCACCAGTTGAACTGGTGGTTTTGATTTCATCATATACAAAAAAGCATCCTTTATCAAAAGGATGCTTTTTATTTAATCAAAACTTATTTCTTTAAGTTCGCTTCGAGAGTTGCAAGTTCATCAAGAAGTTCCTTTGGCATTGTTGAGCCAATCTTTGCATAAAACTCCTTAATGCTGTCAAGGTCTGCAATCCAGCTTTGATTATCAACTGTAAGCAATTCCTTCATTGTATCAAGAGAAATATCAAGACCCTCGATATCAATGTCCTCAGCCTTAGGAAGATAACCGATAGCACTTTCAACAGCATCAACCTTGTCTTCGCATCTGTCAAGAATCCAGAGAAGAACTCTTAAGTTATCACCAAATCCGGGCCAGATATACTCACCTTCGTCATTTGTTCTAAACCAGTTAACGTGGAATATCTTAGGAGCATTTGTTGCTTTCTTACCCATCTCGAGCCAGTGTGCGAAATATTCACCCATATTGTAGCCACAGAACGGAAGCATTGCCATCGGGTCACGTCTTACTACTCCTACTGCACCTGAAGCTGCTGCAGTTGTTTCTGACGCCATAATTGAACCAACAAATGTACCATGCTGCCAGTTTCTTGACTGATATACAAGAGGAGCTGTCTTTGCTCGTCTTCCACCAAATATAATTGCGGAAAGCGGAACACCTGTCAAACTATCAAACTCAGATGAAATACAAGGACAATTCTTAGCCATTGCAGTAAATCTCGAGTTAGGATGAGCACCACTTGTTTCAAGCTTTCTTGCCTTATCGTATGTCTTGTAATCCCACTTGTTGCCTCTCCAGTCAATAGCATTAACAGGAGGATTGTTATCAAGTCCTTCCCACCAAACAGTATTATCATCAAGGTTATGAACAACGTTTGTGAAAATTGTATCTCTCATTGTTGTTGCAAGAGCATTGGGATTTGAATTGTTATTGGTACCGGGAGCAACACCGAAGAACCCATTTTCAGGGTTAAGTGCGTACATACGTCCGTCTTTACCTACTCTTATCCATGCAATATCGTCACCTACACACCATACCTTATATCCCTTCTTCTTGAGGAATTCCGGCGGAATAAGCATTGCAAGGTTTGTCTTACCACAAGCAGACGGGAATGCTGCTGCAACATACTTAACTTCTCCATCAGGATACTCAACACCGAGAATGAGCATATGCTCAGCCATCCAACCTTCTTTACGTCCAAGATATGAAGCAATTCTGAGAGCAAAGCACTTCTTACCAAGAAGAACGTTTCCGCCATATCCTGAGTTTACAGAACAAATTGTGTTATATTCAGGGAAATGACAAATATAACGATTTTCTTCGTCAAGGTCTGCTCGTGCATGAAGACCTTTAACATAATCAGGGCTATCACCAAGCTGGTCAAGACAAGCTTTACCTGCTCTTGTCATTATAAGCATATTGAGAACAACATAAATTGAGTCTGTAAGCTCAATACCGATTTTTGAGAAGTCAGAACCGATTACACCCATTGAATACGGGATAACATACATTGTTCTGCCCTTCATACTGTTTTTATAGAGTGGTGTAAGCTTTTCCTTTGTTTCAGCAGGGCTCATCCAGTTATTTGTGGGACCTGCGTCCTCTCTCTTTTCTGTACAGATAAATGTTCTGCCCTCAACTCTTGCAACGTCATTGATTGCAGTTCTGTGCAGATAACAACCGGGGAGCTTATCCTGATTAAGCTCAATTATTTCACCTGTTGAACATGCTTCTTTGCGAAGGGCATCTGTCTGGTCCTGTTCACCCGTAATCCAAACAATTTTGTCAGGATTAGTAAGGTTTGCCATTTCCTGTACCCATTCTGTAACATACTTGTTATTTGTCATTTCTATCATCCTCCTATAACAATTCATTTTGATTGAATTTAGTTAACTCATAACAAATTTAATCTAATTCCAAACCAAACCATTATATATTATACTACATTTCTGTAAAATTGCAACATATTTGATATTTTTTTCCTAAAAATTAAACAATAGTTCAAAGTTACAATTTAATTAAACTGTTTCCACAACTTTTAACACTATTAAGTTTTAACATAAATAAAAATTTTATTTCATATATTTTATAAAAAACCTTCTTAGGAGTGACACTCTTGAACGATTACATAAAAAAAAGAGCCGTACTTCTCGCTTCTTACATCATTGAAAATAATGAAACAGTAAGGGGTGCTGCCAGAAAGTTCGGTATAAGCAAAAGCACAATTCACAAAGATATCACGCACAGGTTAAAGAAAATCGACAGAGACATTTACAACAATGTAAGGCTTGTTCTTGACAAGAACAAATCCGAGCGTCATCTGCGTGGTGGTCAGGCAACAAAGCTAAAGTATTGCGGCAAAAAATGCGATTTATGAAATAATTCCCCGAATTAAATTTCGGGGAATTATGATTTTAGTTATGTGTATGAATAATAAATTTCAATTAATAAGTAAACATCTGTGACCAATAAATTGTCGATCCTACTGTATGGCATCCAACGCCGATTTTTGTAAAGTTAGGATTTAAAATGTTTTCTCTGTGTCCCTGAGAATTCATCCAGGCGTCAACAACACTTTCCGGTGTCGGCTGGCCCATTGCGATGTTTTCGCCTGCTCCGGAATACGAAACTCCGTTTTCATCAAGAACACTGAAACAGTCTTTTCCGTTTGGTCTTGTATGTGAGAATAACGTCACTGTCTCAACCGCTCTTATCTGAGCTACCTGCGAAAGCTTTGCATCAAGTGTAAGCTTTCCAAGTCCATTTTGTTGTCTGTACATATTTACAAGTTCTGCAACCTCTTTTACATACTCGGAGAAGTTTCCGCTATTTTCACCTTCAGGAGTTTGTGGTTTTTGCTCATCAGTCTCGGGTTTCTGCTCAGGTGAAGTATCGGGTTTCTGCTCAGGTGAAGCATCGGGTCTTTCCCCCGGCTTCTCATCCGGTGTAGCCTCAGGCTTTTCAGGTGACCATTCGGGAATAATAGGTGTATTATCTTCTTTGTCCGAATCTTCTCCACACCAATTATTAAATACATTGTTCTGACAAATTAAATCATTTAACAAATCAGAACCACAAAGTTTGTCACCGATACAATCTGGAAGTTTATAGTTTGACTTATTTAAAAGGTCTGAAAGACTGTCCAAAACGGAACTATTCCCATTTCCAAGAGGACAGCTGATGTTTGTCTTCAAAGTACAATCATTATTCATACAATCAGTGAAGTCGTTGTTTGTGCTTATTTGATTATTTGCTGCTACAGGAAGTGCTGCAAGTAAAGCACAAATAATAAAGGTAAATTGTTTTTTCATTGTTACCTCCTCCTTCCGTTATTAATTATATCCTCTTTATCCTTAATTTTCAATGTAAGAAAAATGGTACTTTTTTTACTATTATCCAAATGCTCTAATATATGGTTTTACAGTAACAAAAAACCGCCCCAAATTATGAAAATTCAGGGCGAAAAAACATTATGAGCTTTTTTTCGTTTAATTTGGTATTATTTACAACATTTAAACTTTACGGATATGTGCTTTTGTTTCAGCCGCAGAAGCAGCAGAGGATTATTATTGCTATAAGGATGATAAGCCAGATATTATTATCATCAGTGAAAGCGTTTCCAAGACAACCACTCATGCCCTACTCCTCCTTCCTTTCTGACTGAAAGCCGCCTTTTCTTCTTCGGCTCTCTGTTACATTCTATGTGCAACTCAAACAAAGTGTGAAAGAAAATACTGCTCGGTATTTTTTATTTATAATAATCAAATTCAACATCGTATATGTTTACGGTATCCCCATCCTTGATTCCCTTTTCTTCAAGCTTATGTATTATGCCTGAATTTCTTAAAATCTTCTGGAAGTATGCCATAGATTCGTAGTCATTAAAGTTAATTGAATTAATTACATTTATAATTCTTTCAGCCTCAACATAATAAACCCCGTTGACATTTTTAATTGTTATTTCATCCGACATATTATCGACATTTAATTCATCCTCAACAACAATTTCAGAAGAGTAAACCTTTAATGGCGGCAAATCTTTTAATCTTTGCGAAATGAGTTCTTTAAGCTCATCTGTCCCCTCGCCTATGCCTGCACACATAAACACAATGGGAATATCATTTTGCTTTGCAAAATCCTCAAGCTTTTGTTTATTTTCCTCATCCATCATATCAATTTTATTTGCAGCAATTATTCTCGGACATTGTGCAAGTGAACTACTGTACTTTTCAAGTTCCTCATTAATGACACGCAAATCATCAAGTGGGTCTCTACCCTCACTTCCCGATGCATCCACAACATTTACTATTAGTCTGCATCTCTCAATATGCCTTAGAAACTGATGTCCAAGTCCCTCGCCCTCAGATGCTCCTTCAATTAGGCCCGGAATATCAGCAACAACGTAAGAACCCGCCTTTGCATCAACTACACCAAGAACCGGTGACAGTGTTGTGAAATGGTATTCTGCTATTTTTGGTTTTGCTGCACTTATCATCGAAATAATCGTAGATTTACCGGCACTTGGCATACCAACAAGACCTGCATCTGCAAGCATTTTAAGCTCAAGCTCCACTTCTAATTCTTTACCCTTGATTCCACTTTTGGCAAAATTAGGTGTTTGTCTTGTAGGAGTTGCAAAGTGCATATTTCCAAATCCGCCTTTACCACCTTTTAAGATGGTGAAAAAGCCCTTTTCGGCAACGTCAGGGTCTGACATATCCTTTATAATTTTACCGGTATTTGCGTCTTTTATTATGGTTCCGGGCGGTAATGGAATTTTTATACTTTCAGCCGTTTTTCCGTGAAAACGTTTTGTCCCTCCATCTTCTCCGTTAGGGGCTACAAACTTTCTTCTGTATTTAAAATCTAAAAGTGTATTTTTCCCTTCATCAGCAATGAAAATAACGTCTCCACCTTTCCACCGTCACCACCGTCGGGTCCACCGTGTGAAACATACTTCTCTCGTCTGAAAGAGACGCACCCATTTCCTCCGTTTCCTGCTTTGATGTATATTTTAACTTTATCAATAAACATAATTTCCTCCTTACAACCCAAGGCAAAAATTAATTGCTTGTAAAAAGGCCGTCAGAAAACCGACAGCCCTTAAAAAACTATGTTGATTTGACAAACAGCTTACGCTTCGTAAACACTTACACGTTTTCTGCCGCCTACCATATGCTCAAACTTAACTTTTCCGGCAGTGAGTGCGAAAAGTGTATCATCCTTACCGATACCAACATTTACACCAGGATGAATATGTGTTCCACGCTGTCTTACAATTATGTTTCCTGCAAGAACACTCTGTCCGTCTGCTTTCTTAACACCAAGTCTCTTGGACTCGGAATCACGTCCGTTCTTTGTAGAACCAACACCTTTTTTATGAGCAAAAAACTGAATACTTAATCTTAGCATTTATTACACCTCCGTTGATAATTCAACATATTCCGGATAATTTTCCTGGAGTTCTTTAATAAAACCGGAATATACTTCAATTACGTTGTGTATCACATCTCTTTTTTCTTCATTGACAGAAGACTGAACTATGAAACAACAAACGCTTGCTTTTTTTTCGTCAACCTTTATGTCAAGGTCAACACAAAATTTTTCGAGAATGTTTACGGCAAACTCAGTAGCACTTGAAATTGCTGCACAAACTATATCGTTTCCTTCCGCAGCATACCCGGAATGACCTGATGTACAAAAGGAACAAACTGAAGTTTTGTCGCTATATTTTACTACTACTCTTGTCATAAGACAATCAGCCGATTTTGTTTATCTGAACTTTAGAATAAGGCTGTCTGTGACCCTGCTTCTTCTTTTCGTTCTTCTTGGACTTGTACTTGAAAACAACAATTTTCTTTGCTTTAGCGTTTCTCAAAACAGTACCTTCTGCCTTGACACCGTCAACTAAAGGAGTACCAACTTTGATTCCGTCATCAGTTGAAACTGCAACAACATCAAATGATACCTTTTCGTTTTCTTCGACCCCAAGCTTCTCAACGAAGATGATGTCGCCCTCCTGGACCTTATACTGCTTTCCGCCTGTCTGAATAACTGCGTACACGAAAAGCACCTCTCTTTCATTATAAGACTCGCTGAACAAGGGTTTTTGCTGAAAAAGACAACAAAATTAAAGACCCATATCATGCGGCTCTATTATTCTATCACAACAATAGTTCTTTGTCAAGTGTTTTTGACAATTATTTTAATGATTATTTACAGAATTTCTCGTAAAAATTGTTGACAAAAAAGTATCATATTTCACATCGACTTTATATACACAAGAAAGAGCCTTACGCACTTTTGTACACAAGGCTCTTTGAAATTTAC
Organism: Eubacteriales bacterium; assembly: GCA_045631825.1. Taxonomy (GTDB): domain Bacteria; phylum Bacillota; class Clostridia; order Oscillospirales; family CAG-382; genus UMGS1387. Next base: position 6,590 of record JAZQVQ010000088.1, read on the forward strand.
TTTTATGAAACTACCAGACTACAACTTATTTCATACTCTTGATAGCTGCCTGTGCTGCTGCAAGTCTTGCAATCGGCACACGGAATGGTGAGCAAGATACATAATCAAGTACAATCTTATGGCAGAACTCAACGGAAACAGGGTCTCCACCGTGTTCACCACAGATACCGCAGTGAATCTTATTGTTTACACCCTTACCAAGCTTAATGGACATTTCCATAAGCTTACCTACACCATTCTGGTCGAGCTTAGCAAAAGGATCGTTTTCGTAAATCTTCTTGTCATAGTACGCATCGAGGAACTTACCAGCATCATCACGGCTAAATCCGAATGTCATCTGTGTAAGGTCATTTGTACCGAAGCAGAAGAAATCAGCTTCAGTTGCAATTTCATCAGCAGTAAGACAAGCTCTGGGTATTTCAATCATTGTACCAACTTCGTACTTGATTTCAACACCAGCAGCTGCGATTTCTTCATCAGCTGTTGCAACAACTACGTCCTTAACAAACTTGAGTTCCTTAACCTCACCTGTAAGAGGAATCATAATTTCAGGCTTAACAGTCCAGTCTGCGTGTGCTTTCTGAACATTGATAGCAGCACGGATAACTGCCTTTGTCTGCATCTTTGCAATTTCAGGATAAGTAACTGCAAGACGGCATCCTCTGTGTCCCATCATCGGGTTGAACTCATGGAGAGATGCAATAATTGCCTTGATGTCTTCAACGCTCTTACCCTGTGCCTTTGCAAGTGCTGCAATGTCTGCTTCTTCTGTAGGAACGAATTCATGAAGAGGTGGATCAAGGAATCTGATTGTAACAGGATTTCCCTCAAGTGCCTCGTAAATCTTTTCAAAGTCACCCTGCTGATAAGGAAGAATCTTTTCAAGAGCTGCTTCTCTTTCTTCAACTGTGTCAGCACAGATCATTTCACGGAATGCAGCAATTCTGTCTGCTTCAAAGAACATGTGCTCTGTACGTGTAAGACCGATACCTTCAGCACCGAGTTCAACTGCCTTCTTAGCGTCAGCAGGAGTATCAGCGTTTGTACGAACCTTCAAAGTTCTGTACTTGTCAGCCCATTCCATAATTGTCTTGAATTCGCCAACGATTTCAGCATCAACTGTAGGAATAATTCCGTCGTAAATGTTACCTGTTGAACCGTCGATTGAAATGAAGTCGCCCTCATGATATGTTTTACCTGCGAGAGTGAACTTCTTGTTTTCTTCGTCCATGTTTATTTCTCCGCAGCCGGAAACACAGCAAGTACCCATACCACGAGCAACAACTGCAGCGTGAGATGTCATACCGCCACGAACTGTAAGAATACCCTGAGAAGCCTTCATACCTGTTATATCTTCAGGAGACGTTTCAAGTCTTACAAGAACTACCTTTTCTCCTCTTGCGTTCCAAGCAACTGCATCCTCAGCTGTAAATACAACCTTACCACAAGCAGCTCCGGGAGAAGCTCCAAGACCTCTGCCTGCAGGAGTTGCAGCCTTGAGTGCCTTTGCATCAAACTGCGGGTGAAGAAGTGTGTCAAGGTTTCTGGGGTCAATCATAGAAACAGCCTGCTTTTCATCAATCATACCCTCTGCAACAAGGTCACAAGCGATCTTGAGGGCAGCCTTAGCGGTTCTCTTACCATTTCTTGTCTGAAGCATATAGAGTTTTCTGTCTTCAATAGTGAACTCCATATCCTGCATATCTCTATAGTGATCTTCGAGAATAGCACAAACCTTATTGAATTCTGCAAATGCTTCGGGGAACTTTTCAGCCATCTGTGCGATAGGCATAGGAGTACGAACTCCGGCAACAACGTCTTCACCCTGTGCATTTGTAAGGAACTCACCCATAAGTCCCTTTTCACCTGTAGCAGGGTCACGAGTAAATGCAACACCTGTACCACAGTTATCACCCATATTACCAAACGCCATCATCTGAACGTTAACTGCTGTACCCCATGAATAAGGAATATCGTTGTCACGTCTGTATACGTTTGCTCTTGGGTTATCCCATGAACGGAATACAGCCTCTACAGCGCCCATGAGCTGCTCTTTTGGATCTGTTGGGAAGTCCTTACCGATTTTGTTCTTGTACTCAGCCTTGAACTGCTCAGCAAGTGTCTTAAGATCTTCAGCTGTAAGGTCAACGTCCTGTGTAACG
>JAZQVQ010000089.1:0-2607 GCA_045631825.1 Eubacteriales bacterium
ATGATTTGTCAATATCAACTTATGGCAAAAATCTTTGGGATAATGATAATGTTACACTTACAGGTGGTAATGCAAATTTCACGAAAACTGATTCAGGTTTTATTTTCAACAGAGTTTCTGGTACGGGTGGAAGCGGAGCGTCGTTTAAAATCCCGTTAAAAAAGGGGCAAAAAATTGTGTTTTCAGCAAATACAATTACTTCTTCCGCTCTATCAAATATACCTCTTTACCTTTATAAAGATAAAGTTTACGGAACAGTGGTTTTTTCAGGTGGAAGTAAAAGAGAAATTTCTTACACAGCCACAGAAGATATGCCATCAGCAACTTTTGCTATACTTGCTAACAGTTCAGTTAATGAGTATGAAGTCTCGGACATTCAAGTTGAGATTGGAGAAAGCAAAACACCGTATGAAAAATATAAGCAAGGACAGACTGTTACAGTAAGTTCTGGTGAAAATATTTTGCTTAACTCTATTTCTCCGAATATGACTATTTTGACAAATCAAACAGGCGTTGAAGTAGATGTTGAATACAATCAGGATACAAATATCGTTATTGATAACATTAAAGACGATATAGGAAATATAGATATTGCCCTTGATAATATTATTGCTATTCAAAATTCATTTATAGGAGGGGGTACTGTATGACTATATCAGAAAAACTTATAACCATCGCTAATAATTCACAAAAAGTCTATGACAAAGGTTTTAGTGACGGCAAGACACACGGTGGTACAGATTGGTTGTATTATGCAACTCGAATCAACAACGTATTTGGCGGTACTGTTTTTCCCGAAAACACGGAGTTTGTAGCAAGGGTCAAAGGTGCGATAGATTACAGTTATATGTTCAATAACTGTCTAAACTTAAAATCGGTTAAAATAATAACCGAAACACCCGACATCATTTTGAATATGACGGCTTTTTGTGCTATAGGTAGTAGCAGTACTCCAACGCTTGAGCTTGTTGACTTTTCGGAATTTAACAAGCACTTCGGGAACACATACAATATGTGTAGTAATCAAAAGAATCTGAAAAAGATTATAGGCGCAATGGATTTGACACATTGCACAAACACTCAATTTATGTTTAGAAACAACAACTTGCTTGAAAATGTAGAGTTTGTAGAAGGTACAATACCCATATCTATTTCTTTTGCAGATTGTCCGCTTCTAACCGCAGAAAGTTACAATAGTATTATGTCGGGATTATCAACTGCAACAACAGGACAAACTTTATCTTTGCCTAATTATAATACAGTCAAAACCATATATGACACAAAATATGGTACTGGTTCTTGGGATAATCTCACCGCAGAAAAAGAAAACTGGAGTTTTAGTTATAATTAAGGAGGAAAATATGAAAATTTCAACAAGGATTGTTTTACAAGCCGAAAATGGTATGGTACTTACAGATGGAGAATCGTATGGTAGAACGATAATGTTAGAAGAAAACAGAAAACCCGATGAATTTCACGAAATAACAGAGGATGAATACAATTCTATTATAACTGAGAATAATTTTAATAAAGAGGATAGTGTGATGATATAATGGAAAAGATAAAGCTTTCAGAAAAATATATTTTTGGTGCAATAGATTCACCAGAGGACAAAAGAGATTATAGTATAGTAGACTGTATGGAAGTTGCAAAGGGAACGTATGAACAGTTGCCATATACTTATATGGATATGTGGAAACCTGAAATACGAAATCAAGGAGAAATAAATTCTTGCACTGCTTATGCTATGACAACAATTCTTGCTTGTATTCATCACAAGTTATATTCGTATGATGACAATTATTCAGTTGGTGGTTGTTATGGTAACAGACTTGACTATGGTTGGACACGAGAAGGCGATATAATGCGTGATGTCGTAAAAAAAATTCAAAAATATGGGGATTTTCTTGCAAAGGATTTTGAATGTTTTGACGAGGTAAAAGGCGTTATTGACAAATTCAACGCAGAGTATAAAAAGAATAGCGATAAAATGAAGAAACTCGTCAAATCTTACATACGGATTAAAAATAAAAAAGAAGCAAAAGCGTTTTTGTGTAAATACAAAATACCTTTGTTTGTTTCCGTAAATGCGACAAGTATAGTCGGACTTGGAAGCGGTAGACACGCGATAGCTTGTTACGGCTATGACGGTGGATTGTTTTATTGCCAAAACTCTTGGGGCGAAGAAGATTATCCTAACCCTAAATTTGAGTTTGAAGAATTTAACGAAGTATGGGGGATTGTACCAATGGAAGAAATAAAATTCACAGATATTGAGAACGATAGGTGGAGCAAAGAAGCAATCGAGGAAGCAACAAAAGACGGCATTTTTGACGGCTTCCCTGACGGAACATTTAAGCCCGAAGAGTCGTTGACAAGAGAACAAGCGGCGGTATTTTGGCACAGAATAAAGAAACACATAACAAAGGACTGATGACAGTTGAAAAGAGTATTTATAGGTGTAGGACACGGCGGGAATGACTCGGGAGCCGTTGGAAACAACCTCAAAGAAAAAGAGTTAAACCTTTCTATCGCTCTTGCTTGTAATTATGTTTTAGTACGTCACGGAATTGAAACGCTAATGAGTCGAACGATTGATGAAAACGA
>JAZQVQ010000090.1:0-4707 GCA_045631825.1 Eubacteriales bacterium
TAGATGTCTAACTTCATGGGGTCGATTTCTTCCTTTATCACCAACTTAATAAGTTGATTTTCCTCGTCCCTCTCCAAGACTCCATAATCGTTAACTAACCGCTTGTAGACTTCATCCTTTGAGATGGGAGACTCCTGTGACAGTTTCTCTGCCATTTCGGTGATGATCTGCCAAGAGTAGTTCAGGGCTTCCCTCGACCTCGGTGACCGCCACTTCTTTATCGAAACATCCAAGTCCCCATCCGGGAGGAGGTTGAAGTCACATGACGGAATGCCTAATGTCACTATGACTTCCCTTCCCACTTCATCGAGGTCAATCAATCTCGCTTTCATCCGGGAACCTCCCTTCCTCCAGACACTTGCCCAAGTAGTTGGCTCTCCGAAGATACTCTCCGATGAAATCATCATCCCTAATGATGATTTCAGCCGTCAGTCTGTCCATGTCCACCTCGCCGTACTCACCATACTCATTCGGCAACAGACCATATGCATACAGGATTCCCACTTGCTTCCCGGTGGCGAAGAGTTCCACTTGGACTTGCTGCCAATAATGTTTCGGCATCTTCCAACCCTTTAAATACTGATAGGTCTTTATCTCCACTACTGCCTTTTCTGTCTCGCCATCGAGGTTCACACGAATCCGTCCAATCACTATCTGGCGGTCACGATCCTCTATCCCAAGTGCGTCAAGGATTCTCGGCTCATAGGCTGTCCCGGCTCTGGTGTAGATGTTGTCCACAGTGTTCTCCATTTCGCCTGTCTTGGTTTCCCACCAACCACGGAAGGTCTTGGTTTTCCAATTCCCCATGACGTATTTGGTGTCGGATGCTCCGATGAACCCTACTCTGTCTTTATCCGCTATCATTTCGACACCTTTGAGAGCATATTCACACAGTGGGTGTACTGACTCTTCTTCATTTCAGACAGTGAGCCGATGCCGTACCGACCGCAGATGCCCTTGATCCGTTCTTCCAGAGGAGAGTTAGCTTCGATGTTCTCGATCAGCTTGACGAGTTCTGCTTCTTCCTTTTTGGTGATTGGTTTGTCTGCATTTTTCTGTGCTTCAATCTTCGCCCGTCCTGATTCCTTACGTTCCTCCGCTATGTCATCCGGGGAACGGAATTCCTCCGCTTCGGAGTCGGAATACACCCCATAGAAAGCAAGTTTTGATTTCTTCAGAACAACCCTGTCGAAACATCTCTTGGAAGCCATAGCATAAGGGTAACTGTTCATGCAGTTGTTCTTTGCAACCTCTCCGACCTCATACACTTCGTCATCGCAGTAGGTGAATACCAACGAACCTCCGTAACCTTCCTTATCAAGTGTCACGCACTTGGGGTCGAACTTGTTTTCCAGATTATCATTTATCTTCAGACAACCATTGTGGGAGATAATAAGTCCGCTATACATCATCTTCCCTGTCTTGGTCTTGTTTTTCAGAATCCAAAAGTCGGTTTCCTCGATGTTGTACTTCTTGGAATTGATGAGGTCGATTGCGAACTTCCGTGTAGCCTGATACTTCGGACTCTGCCATACCTCCATGCCGTCCTCTCGATCTCTCTCATCAAACATCCTTCTCCACCTCCTTATTGATAAGGAACACTCTGCCGTCCCTTGATGTGACTTCCACCGGGAGTTCGTTCTGTCTGACATACCGCTTCAGACTTGTTCTGCAAGAACCGACCGTCTTGTACTCATCGCCAAAATCAACCTCTGCACACTGAATACCGCTCTCCATGAACTCCTTGACGAGGAATGGTGTGCCGTCTCCTCTGACCTCTTTCATTGATACTTCCGTAAATTTCATTTTGACCTCCTTACATAAACCCAAACGTGATTGATAATGATTCCGTACTCGGTGAAGTCTGAATACTCGATTACTGTCGGTTCACCGATGTTTTTCTTGAACTCCTCAAGGGTGAGATTCATCCTCATTTCGACCGAACCTGTCTGTGGGTTCTGCCAGACGTCCTCGACGTCATGGCTTTCACTCAACAGCTTGCGGAGTTTCTCTGCCGTCTTTGTTATCTTCTTGATGTTGTCCATACCTTTTAACTTCCTCCCAATTAATGCGGTAAATATAGTGACTTCCCGTTCCTTTAACTGCGACACCGAACTTCCCTTCACGGATGAATAACCGAAGTGTCTGTGGTGTCATCTTTAAGATTTTGCTTGCTTTCTCGATCTCGCTCATAATCCTTACCCAACCTTGACGCACCTTACCTAACCATTCCGTACCTCACCGCAGAAACCTCAACCGACCTTACCTCGCCTAACCCTGACGCACCTTGCCAAACCAGACCGAACCTCACCCTAAAATCCTCATTTGTTTAACTCTTCCCAGATTTCTTCAAAGAGTTCATTCAGTTCTTCCTCATCTGCGAAGCCGTCCATTACCTCGATCAGTTGTGCTTCACAATCGTTAGTTGTGCCATTTGGCATAAAAAATAACCCCCTTTCTACTTGATGTCTAATGAGTCGATGAGAATATCGTAGAACTCTGCAATCTTGCGGAGACTTGACAATCTCGGCTGTCTCTTGTTCTGTTCCCATAAGCTGTATGTTCTGGTGCAGATGCCAAGTTTTTCAGCTACTTCCCACTGTCTCAACCCATGCTTTTTCCGAAGTTCATAAAGTGTGTATTTTTCCATGATTACCTCCCCTCTTGTAGATTTAAAGTACCATTTGATGTGTCCGATTACTTGGACTTTACGAACGTATGTTTGATTTACTGTGTTGTACTTTATGTTCAAGATAATACAACTGTCAGTTGTGAATGTCAACCCCTAAAATGAAACTTTTGTTATTTTTTGCAAACAACTGTTCCTGTAACACAACTTGTGATATACTTTTGTTACATTCGGAGGTGATAATATGAAAGAGAATGATGTATTTCCACGGAATTTACAGACATATATGGGAGCATACGGAATCAGCCAGACAGACCTCGCCAAGCGGTGCGGGGTCTCACAGCAAAGCATTTCCAAGTGGAAACACGGAACGAGCGAACCGAAGAATGAAATGATTGAAAAGCTGTGTGAAATATTCTCTTGCTCTCGTCATCAGTTGTGCGACATCTTGCAGACTCCTGAATCAATGGTCAAAGGAAAATATTTCAAGCGGTTGATGGAACGGATAGACCGCTTGAACATAGAGGGATTAATCCGTGTAACTGATTATGTTGATTCGTTAAACGATAAGTATTTTGAGGAGCAGAAATGATTGGAGATAGAATCAGATACTACATGAAACAGCAGAAGATCACACAGCAACAGCTTGCCGACCGCATGGGTGTCACAAGGCAAGCGGTGTCATCTTGGGTGCAGAATGTCTATGTACCTTCTTACAACCACATATTCGCCATTGCGGAGATTTTAGACATCAACCCATACTATTTGCTGTCGGATGATAAAACAGCCGAGGAAATGGAATTAGAAGCAATCTACAAGGACTTGAGTGAGGATGAACGAGCCTTGCTGTTGAACTTCGCCAGAATGTTGAAAGAAAGGGGAAATTAACGTGCGTAACGCAAATGGATTCGGCTCGGTTTATCGGATGTCCGGGAATCGAAGAAAACCGTGGGCAGCGGTTGTAACAAAAGGCTATGAATTAGTCGATGGCAAAGCGGTTCAGAAGCGGTCTTACATTGGTTGCTATACAACCAAAAAGGAAGCACAACTCGCACTTGCCAAGTTCAACGAGAACCCTTACCAGATTGATGCCACGTTTAAAACTGTGTATGAATCGTGGAAAGAGAACAAGGAAGTGTCAGACGGCTCGATGAGTGCGTATAAAAAGGCTTTTGAGCGGTTTTCTCCACTCCACGACAAATCCTTCGCCAAGCTAAAGATAAACGATTTTGAACGTGTTATGGCTCTGTCTGATGCCACTCCAACAGGCAAGGTACATATGAAGGGTCTGCTGAACCAAATGTATAAGTATGCCATGAAGTATGACATTGTCCAAGTAAACTATGCAGAGCGGTTTGCTGTGGAAGTCCCCAAGACGGAGATAGAACGCAAGCCTTTTACTGATGAGGAAATCAAATCCCTTTGGGAGTCGAATGTTCCAGAAGCCAAGATTACTTTAATAATGATCTACACCGGGGTCAGGATTAACGAACTACTGACGATGGACTTGGATAAAGAGCGGTGGTTGTTGGTTGGCGGTTCAAAGACCGAAGCCGGGAGAAACAGGATCGTGCCTGTGAGGGAGAAGATTCGACCGCTCATGGACTTTGAGAGAACTTCCTACGACACCTTCTATCAAAGGGTGTTATACTTCCTCAAGAAGATGAACCACAAGACCCATGATTGCCGTGTGACCTTTGCCACAAGGTATAAGGATGCCGACCCCACAGCGATTAAACTAATCCTCGGTCACCGCATTACAGACATAACAAAAGCGGTATACACCAAGTACACCGCTGATGACCTTATGGCTGTTGTGGAGTCGGTTGACTACTGATTCATAAAAAAGTGTTGCAAGTTACAGGCAAGTTAAATGTTACTTTTTGTCAGTCTAATTGCAAGTTACCTTGCAGAATTTAGAAAAACTATGAAACACACAAACCCTTGACATTACTGACTTTTCTTGATTTTTCAGCCTTTGAAAATGGCGAGAATCGTTTTGAAAAAATTATGTCAACCCCAGTGTTTTCAAGGCTTTACGGCTGTTTTTGCAAGTTACGGGCAAGTTAAATCTGCCC
>JAZQVQ010000091.1:0-5870 GCA_045631825.1 Eubacteriales bacterium
TATTCAAAGGCAAACTCATACTTATCAGAGTTCAGGATATAATGCTCATCGGTTGCAATTTCCTTGACATAGTAGCTGCCGAGAGGAAGGTCGGTCTTAACGGTTGCAAGTCCGTTCTCATCAAAGGTAATTACTTCGATAAGTCCATCAGCAGGAATGGAAGTGCCACTTGTGGAAACGAGTTCTTCTGCGGCATACAAGCCAAACACTACGTTCTTGATTTCGCCGTTATTACCGATTTCAAAGAGGTCATTTGTTTCAAGAACCTTCTGCATAGAAAGAGTTGCTTTCTGTCTTTCATTATAGAAAGAAGTTGCAGTTTCAGTAACGGATACGTTCTGTCCTGCGTAGATCAACTCAACGGAGTGAATGTCTTTGCTGATTACATAACCGTAAGGTGCTTTGATTTCCTGAACCTCGTACTTGCCAAGATAGATTTCCTTGCTCTTGGCTAAACCGTCAGCTCCAGTAGTAATGGTGTCTACCACTTCGCCCTTTGCATAACGGAGCGTACCGTCAGGAGTGTAAATATCTTCTGCAGCTCTGATTTCAAAGACTGCACCCTCAAGGGCAGCATCTTTGTAGATAGGCTGATAGATTACGGTAGTTTCATCACCGCTGACATCAACACCAAAAAATACTTCGCCGTTCTTTTCTACGGTAACAGTACCTTTCTGTGCCATATTCGCCTTGTTGACCTTAATCACAGTAATCCCGCTTTCTTCAGTAGAATTATCTTCCGTTACATCAAAATACACGGGAGTTGTGTCAAGCACATACCCGAAAGGAGCTTCCACTTCTACAAGGTAGTAACCCTTGCCGTAAGGGAGCTTTTCAGGTGTAACAAGAGAACCGTTTGCATCTGTGTAGAAGGTGTCAATGGTAGTAGGAGTCGGATAAGTGAAAGTCATCTTTACAAGCTCGCCGTCAGGATTGTAAATCTTGAAGGCCGCACCCGCATAAGGGATAGTCTTTTCAGTTTCCGCATCTACCTTTACCACTCGCACATAGCTCTCAAAGTTGGCGTTATTGATAAGATAACGGTAGGTTGTTTCGTGCTGAGCGATATACACCTCAAAGTCAGGCATCAACTCACGACCGTCCCAACCGCTGACCTGATGCACGGTATAAACACCGTAAGGAAGCATCTTTGTCTGTCCGAAGCCGTGTTCATCACAGACGATAACATCACGCTCAGTTTCCTTTGCGTTCTTATAACTGCCTGCGGCTTTTAAGAAGATCTCAAACTTTGCACCTTCTTCGGGAGTTTCGATTTTAGTGTTGCCGTCATCGGTATGCTTGATAATGGCGATATTGCCTTTAATGATGTTCTCATACACATCGGGATACTCGGTGTTGAGTTCTACGGTGTAATTCTCAGCAGAGCAGTCAATGCGATAAATGGTAGTGTCGAGCAAGTAACCCTCAGACGGAGTGATTTCACGGATGCTCCAATCGTCACCGCATACATAGTAGTCGGTGATAAAGTAACCGTTCTCATCAGTTGTATAAGTGTCTACGAGGGTTTCACCCTTATATACACCGTACACAGCGCCGCCGAGAGTGGCATCGCCTTGAGCCTTGCCGTAAGCTCCGCCCAATTTCTCAATCATTTCATCAGAATCGCCGTCAACCAACTTTACGGGAACACCACTACCGCCATTCTTGTCGGCAAGTTCGGAGTCGAGCTTATATACATCGGCTCTCCACTTCTTCAAAATGTTCTCAAAGGATTTCTCAGTCACTTTGTTCCACTCAATGACTGCACTCTGACTTTCAGGAATGACATAGCGGATAGGGGTATTTACTTCTTCAATAGTGAAGTTAGAGCCGATAAGAATATTCTTGAAAGTGGCAACACCGTTCTTGTCGGTAGTTGCATATTCATCGACTTTAATTCCGCTGAGAGAAGTGCCGTACAAATGGAACTTGAGTCCTTCAACGAGCTTATCTTCGGCAGTCTTAACCACCCTGAGATCGCCACGCTTCAAGATGTTCTCAAAGGATTTGTTTACTACCTTGTTCCATTCGATTTCAACGGTCTGTGTTTTGGGAACGATATACTTTTCTGCGGTGTTTACTTCCTCAAGGGTATAACGAGAACCAATGAGTACATCTTCAAACATCGCAACACCGTTTTTATCGGTAACTGCGTATTCGTCTACCTTATGACCGCTGAGAGAAGTACCGTAAAGATGGAACTTAATACCCTCAACCATATTATCTTCGGAAGTCTTTACGACCTTGAGATCGCCACGCTTGAGTTCGTTATAAAAGTCATTCTCTGTGATCTTTTCCCATTCGATAACCGCAACCTGACTGTCAGGGATGATATATCTTTCAGCGGTTTCGACTTCCTCAAGGGTATAGTTTGTGCCTACAAGCACATCCTTGAACATAGCCATACCGCTTTTATCGGTAGTGGCATAGAGATCAATGCTCTGTCCCGAAGTGGACTTGCCGTAAAGGTGGAACTTTACGCCCTCGTTCATATTATCTTCGGAAGTCTTAATAACCTTCAAATCACTTCTCTTGAGAACGTTGTTAAAGTTCACGGAAGCCGTCTGTGCACTCACGACCGTTACAGTCTTAGACTGCTGCGGTTCATAATAACTGATAGACTGCTCTGTAACGGTGTAAGTGCCGGGACTAAGGTTATCAATGACAATCTCGCCATTAGAACCCGTCTTTACGGTTTTGTTTACGCCGTTGCCAGTAATGGTAAAGGTAATTCCCGATACATTACCGTCCTCAGAGGTCTTAACGATTTTAGCAGAACCCAAGCTGACCTTGATATTAAGATAACCCCTAACAGGATCGTTTACTTCTGCGGCAAAGGTAGACAAGTCCTGAATACCCAAACCGGGTGTAATAACCCCGTCAGACCAAACAACAACACCCTTGCGAACAGAACCGTTCTTTGTTGCGGTAATGCTCACTTTGCTCGTAGGTGCTTTATTTGCGGTGATAGTCAACTTGTTTCCACTCACGGAAAAATTGATACCCGACTCACTTGCGGTAAAGGAATAATTACCCAACACATTGTTTGTGTCGGTGAGTGTAGTTGAATAGTTTGTGCCGTTCCACTCAAGTTCAATATCCTGAGCTTTGGAAGTGGACTTTGCAAAGAAGCTCGGTACTTTTGAGTGCTTCTGCACGTTGGATACCATACTGTTGTAGTAGCTCATATACTGACTGTAAAGCGGGTGGTTCTTGCTTACACGGTCGTTTACTGCATCATAGCTGCCCGTATCAACGTGATTAAAGTTGGAGTCACGCTCACCGACAACGGTTTCCCAAATAAGAGTCTGCGTTGCCATAATATGAGCCATCTTGTCCGCATCTGCTGAGTTCTGAGAACGCCAATCAATATCTACCGCTCCGGTATAGCCATACTTAAAAATACGACCGATAAACGACTTGATTTCATCAGCAGAAATTGTGTTGTTATAAGCTGATGGATAGTTGTCCCAATAGTTTTCATCGTGTTTAGTCAAAATGTCACCAGCCGCAATTAACGTATTTGGTTCAATACAATAACACACATTACCCGACCACGAACCAATTGTATAAACTGTAATCTTTTTAGTGCTTGGATCAGACCAGACATTCATATAAAATAGTTCTCTATGCCCCCAATCACCAGTATTTAAATTACTATCACCTTCACGTGGAAAGGATATCTTTATAACCTCATCTGTGACATTCTCTGTAGCAAAGGCGGTTGTAGAGCCGATGCCAAGAAAAGTAGAAAGGCACATCACAACGGCAAGCAATGCCGATGTACCTCTCTTGAAAAAACTCTTTTTCATTAGGTTTTTACCTCCTTTTGACATAGAAAAACGCACCGATTTTTCACGGTGCGTTCTTTAGAATATTTTGTTAAGCGTAGCCGATATAAATATCGTAACAATCATTGCCGACTGACTCTGCCCAAATCCATACATCGGTTATATCCTCGTCGTTTGCATATCGGTTCAATCGACTTTGTATATCTCTTTCGAGGTAGATACAATGCGAACCTGCTCGGATAAGATTGTCCCAACAATCAACTGCGGCAGTATCTAAAACAAGACCTTTGCTCTGTGCATAGCTTTTTGCAAAGCCGATCCAATAGTCAATATCAAAGGCTTTAGGTGGCTCTGTTGGTTCAGGTGCTTGTGTTTCCGGTTCGGGTTCAGGCTTAGCTTCTTCCGTAGGCTTTGTCTGTTCCGTACTAGGTTTGGTAGTATCAGGATTGGTTGTTTCAGGTATCTTTTCTTCAGGCTGCTTAACGGGTTGTGTTTCTGTGGGTTTCTTTTCAGATTCGTCCTTTTCAGTCTGTGACTGAGCAGGCTTGGTTTCGCTTGTTTCCGGTGTTTTTTCAGGTTTCTCCGTTGGTTTACTCACCGAAGAAGAAGTGTTTTTTTTATCCTCTTTTTCTTGGCTTTCGGTAGGCTCTGTAACAACTTCAATTTCAGTCGATGAAGCGGTGCTTTCAGTTACGGTGAAAGTCGGTTCATCAGTTAAGTTTTCGTCTTGTTTTAGCTCCGAAAATTCACCAACCGAAGAAGAACTGATTTCGGTGTCCTTCGGTAGCTCGTTTGTATGCGAACATCCCACAAGCAACACCATCAACAAAACAAGCAAAATGGGTAAAATGTGCTTTCTCATAAACTCACGCTCCTTTGCATTTCTACCCACATTGTACGGAGTTTTTCTTGCTCCGACAAAGGTGCGAATTTACGAGGGCAAACTTAAATCATAGCAACCACCTCCTTCAAGTGTAAACTGTGCCATTTCTTTATGAGAAAGACATATACTTTGAGAAAGTTTATTCAGGGAGATAGTATATATCTTTTTCGGTTAGTTAGCTTGTAATTAGTGGTTAGAGTGTGAGAAAGGGGAACAGAAATTTGTACTCCCACTACCTTGTGTCACGCTCTGCACGTTTTCGCAAAAAGTTGTTGTAATGCTCCAATGCCTTACAAACAAAATTCTCCGTCTGATTTAGCGGAACACTCTTTGGAATGAGTTGTCGCACACGATCACCACGAAGGACTATCTTTTCACGCTGATTTGGTTTTTGTTCGGACATAATGGCTTGGATTACTTCAGGTGTGAGTTTTCCTTCCTCAAACATCTTTCGCATACGGATTGTTTGGTCGTGGGAAGGGGTACAGTCGTTCAAGTCGATTTCATCAACAAGGTCACGCTGACAATCTTCATCAAGATACGAAAGCTCTACGGCAGGTCGCATTTTCATTTTTCCCTCATCAACTAATTCAAGAAGTTCGGGGACAAGGTTTGTCAACCGAATGAAACGGCGAATTTGCTCACGGCTTTCACCAACTTCACTTGCTAAAACTTCGTTTGAACGTTGTCGGTCAAAATCTGACACCACCGGTGTCGCATTTTCTTTTTTTGGTCTGCCTGCCTTTCTGTTCATAGCTTCCAAGCGCATTTTATATGCAAAGGCTTTTTCGCTCGGTAAAATTACCGACCTTTGTAAGTTGCTTTCTACCATTAAGATAGTAGCTTCATCACGGTCGAGTTCAACAACTTCACATCTAAGGGTTTCAAATCCTGCAAGTTCGCTTGCTCTTTTTCTTCTGTGACCTGAAATGAGTTCGTATCTGCCATCTTCCTTTTGACGAACAGTAGCAGGCGTAATCACGCCACGCTCTTTGATGCTCTCAACGAGCTGCATCATATCTTCATCGTCACGCACTTTATATGGGTGATCGGGAAAATCGTCAATCAGCTCTAAGGGAATATCTCGGATTTTGGCGAGCTTTTCATCATCTCTCATTTCCTGAGTCGAGAAAATATCATCGAACTTGGGCAGAGTGAAGTCGCTCTTTCTTCCTGCCATCGGCTAACACCTCCTT
>JAZQVQ010000092.1:0-14465 GCA_045631825.1 Eubacteriales bacterium
TGAAAACAAAAAGGGTATGTGCAAAAACAGGCGATGTCTCGCTCCAGAGCCTTGCAAAAACCTTATAGTTGACCATTCGGAATACATCGAGCTACTTGACAGACTTATCAAAATCCCGAAAATAAAAAAGGTATTTATAAGAAGCGGAGTAAGATTTGACTATGCCATATATGACAAAAACAGCGAATTTTTAAACAAGCTTGTTACCCGTCATGTCAGTGGACAATTAAAGGTCGCACCCGAGCACATCAGCGACACAGTTTTGTCTTACATGGGCAAGCCGTCGGTGAAAGTATACGAGAGATTTTGTGCAAAATATTTTGACTTATGTAAAAAAGCAGGTCTTGAGCAGTATCTTGTTCCATATCTTATGTCTTCACACCCCGGCAGTACCTTAAACGAGGCTGTTGACCTTGCCCTATATCTCAAGAAAAAGAACATCCGTCCCGAACAGGTTCAGGACTTTTATCCGACACCGGGTACTGCTTCAACCACAATGTATTATACCGGTCTTGACCCGTTTACTTTAAAGAGTGTGTACATTCCAAAGGATTACGAAGAAAAGCGTATGCAGAGGGCTTTGCTTCAGGCGACAAAAAAGGAAAACCGTGATACTGTATTAAAGGCTATAAGTATTTCAAAAAGGCACGATGCACAAAGTCTTTTGCCACATCTTCGTGGTGATGGTGTGTCAAAACCGGGCAGTGACAGTAAAAGAAACTACAAATCCTCTGTCAAAAGAACTCAAGGTGGTTTTTCAAAGTCAGCTTGCAAATCAAAATCCGTCAAGAGCTTTTCTAAAAACGGCAAAGGATTGTCACAAAATACAAAAAGAAAATCAAAAAACAAGCGGAACGGTTACCCGTTCCGCACTCACTTAGGTGTGATCTGAGTCTGTGATGACATTTCGTTCCCTGAAGAACAACGAGATGCACCAGAGACCTGCAAGACCTACAACAACATAGATTATTCTGCTGATGATATTGTCTTGACCGCCAAACAGCCACGCAACAGTATCGAATTGGAAAAGACCGATTCCTCCCCAGTTGAGTGCACCTATTACGGCAAGAATCAAAGCTATTCTATCTAACATTTTATATTCAACTCCCGTTTTTTAATGGTTGATGTGCAAATTTCTTTTGCCACTGATAGTTTTTGTGTAAAACAAAAAAATATACATCCGAAAGGAAAAAATTTTATAATGAGAATGAGAAAAAAGAAGAACGGTCAAGCAAGACGGCTTTTATGTGCCGATATCACCGTTTCAAATCCGCACTATTACAAGGGAAAATGGAAGCAATGTTTTGCAAGTGGCAAAGATTTGTTTCTTGAAATAGGTTGCGGAAAAGGCATGTTTATAACAGAGCTTGCTCTTTCAAATCCGGACAAGTTTTATATTGCTCTTGAGGTTGTACCGGATGTCATAACACTTGCCATGGAAAAAGCAAAATCAAAAAAAGTTGAAAATGTCGTTTTTATTTGTTTTGATGCAAACAACATCTGCGATATTTTCGAGGACGGCGAGCTTGACGGAATATATCTTAATTTTTCAGATCCGTGGCCAAAAAAACGCCATGCAAAACGAAGACTTACATATATATCATTTCTCGAAAAATACAAAAAAATCATATGTGACGGCGGTAAAATCTGCTTCAAAACCGACAATCGTCCTCTTTTTGATTTTTCCCTTGAACAGTTTTATCTTGCAGAAATTCCTTTAAGTCAGGTTACAACTGACCTTCATACGTCTATGTGGGAGCAAGTAAACATTCATACCGAATACGAGGACAATTTTTCCGCAAAAGGTTTTAAAATAAACCGTCTTGTAGGAACGGTTACAAAATAAAGCTTTAAAATACAAAAACTCTGTTGCTATTATTACAACAGAGTCTTTTCTATGTTTTTATAATTAAAATCCCGACAAATCGGCTTTTGAATTATCTCCTTCTTTATCCTCAAGTACCTCCAAATTCAAGCTTACTGCATATCCGAGGTTTTTGGAGATTGTATCTGTTAAAGTCTGCTTTAACACCTCGTTTGACGAAAGCATAAACATTCCCATTGTATTAACTTTCAGTGTAACCACATCTTCGTCAAGAAAGGCTTGTGAATCCACTATCATTGAATAAAGCATTTTATCATTTTGTCTTACATCCTCAAGTACATCTGCAAAAGCAATCATCTGATACTTTTCTTTTGACGGTTTTACCTGCTTTTCCTCCCGAGGTTGTTTCAAAACAGGTTCCTGCAGTGTAGCTTTAAGTTCAGTTTGTGTTTTGTCAAGTTCAAACGGGACATCCAAAACGTCACTTTCGGGTGTTTCTGTCTCAGCCTTTTTATCATCTTTTTTTGCTTTTGTCTCGGCACTACTTTTGGGCAAAGCGACATTATTTATTGACACGCCATTTCGTTCAAGCTCTGAAATTCTTGAAAGCAAGCTCTCGGGACTTACGGAAAGTCTTGCATCGCAAAGTCTCATAATCATAATTTCCATAAGAGTTCTGCGTGATAATCCATTTCTTGCAAGCTTGTTTTGTGTCTGCTCGACAATTTCGGTACAGTACAAAAGTTTTTCGCATGTAAACTTGTCCTCGCAATTTCTAAGGGCTTCTATAACATCATTCCCCTCATCAATAAGAGTCGAAACCTTATTGCTTGCATACTTCATAACAAGCAGGTTTCTGAACATTTCGCCAAGCTCCGAGCACACAACCGACATATCCTTACTATTTTCATAAGCTCGTCTTATACAATCAAGTGCGTTTGTGCTATCCTTATCTGCGATGCAACGTACAAGCTCAATTATAGCCGCATTTCCCACTACGCCAAGTGACTTTGATGCCGTTTCGTAATCAACACTTTGCTGTCCAACAAAAAGCTCAAGCATTGAGAGTGCATCACGCATCGCCCCCGTTGCCAGAAAAGCAATCAGCCTTAACGCTTTTGCATCTATTCCTATCTCTTCCTTTTGTGCAATTTCCGTAAGTCTTGGCATCATATCGTCAGGACTTATTCTGTGAAAATCAAATCTCTTACAGCGTGAGACTATTGTGGCGGGAATTTTGTTGAACTCAGTTGTTGCAAGAATAAACATTACATGTGCCGGAGGCTCTTCAAGCGTTTTAAGCAGTGCGTTAAAAGCACCTGTCGACAACATATGAACCTCGTCTATAATATAAACTCTGCGTTTCATTTCTATAGGCAAAAAAGCAATTTTTTCTCTTAGCTCCCTTATGTTATCAACGCCATTATTTGATGCAGCGTCCATTTCAATTATATCAAAGCTTGTGTCGAAAGACTTACATCTTTCACATTCTCCGCAAGGGTCCCCATTCTTGGGATTATCACAGTTGACTGACTTTGCAAGAATTTTGGCACAGGTAGTCTTTCCCGTTCCTCTTGAGCCGCAAAACAGATATGCGTGAGAAACTGCCCCGCTTGCAACTTCTCCTCTTAAAACCTTTGTTATATGGTCCTGGCCTATTACGTGAGAAAAAATACGTGGTCTGTATTTTCTGTATAGAGCTGTATATTCTGACATAACAAACACCCCTTTTACCAAACAGTTTAATAAAATACTCTATTGAGGTACAATGCGTGTGCCGGTGCTGTGTCACCTGCTTTTGTTCTATCAAGTGAATCAATTATTTTTTTCACATCGCCGTCTTTATAATCGCCAAGTGCAAGTGCAATAACCGTTCCTGCCATAATACGCACCATATTATACAAAAATCCGTCGGCACAAACGCTTAACGTTACAAGCTCATCTTGTTTTTGTACATTAAAATACTCTATTGTTCTTACTGTGTTATCCTCATTTTTGGAGCCTTTTGACATAAAGGCACGAAAATCGTGTTTACCGCAAAATTCATTACACGCTCTCTGTAGTTTATCCGTATCCAGTTTTGACGGTAAAAGCAACGCTCTTCCCGAAAGAAACGGATTTTCATACGTATCATTCCAGATTTTATAGACATACTCCTTTGCTCTGCAGCTATATCTTGCATGAAAATCCTCCGGCTTGACACTTGCCTTTTTAACCGAAAGTCCACTGCCACGAAGATGAAAATTGAGTGCAAGCGAGAGCTTTTCTTCCGGTATTGTCATATTTTCAGAAGATATATGGCAGACATATTCGTTTGCGTGTACTCCGGCATCGGTTCTTGAGCAACCCGAAACATCCGGGCGGAAACCGACGCATTTTTCGAGTGCGTCCTGAAGTGTGCTCTGCACACTTTTTGAGTTCTTCTGCACCTGCCACCCATGGAACATTGCACCGTCATACATAAGTGTCAGTGCTATCTTTGTATTATCAGGGTACATCATATATCAGCACCTATCACAAAGCCAAGTGAAATTATGCAAAAATCAAACAGTGCAAAAAACACAAGTATCAGAACATCACTTGATTTCATTTGCATAATTTTCATTTTTGTTCTTCCTTCTCCGCCATGATAAAGTCTACATTCCATTGCTGATGCAAGTTCGTCTGCTCTGCGGAAAGCCGAAACAAATAGCGGTATAAGTATAGGTACAAGGGCTTTGGCTCTGTTTATAAGGTTTCCTGATTCAAAGTTTGCCCCTCTGGCTTTTTGTGCATTTATTATTTTCTGTGTTTCCTCGACAAGCGTAGGTATAAACCTTAAGGCTATTGTCATCATCATTGAAAACTCATGTACAGGAAGCCCGATTTTCGAGAAAGGAGACAAAAGTCTTTCTATTGCATCGGTCAAAGCAACCGGACTTGTCGTATATGTAAGCAAGACAAATGTGCCGACAATAAGGCAAATAATTCTTGATGCCATAAACACGGCATACACTATGCCCTCGGGATATATCTTTAAAAATCCAAAATCAATAAGAGGTTGTGAGCCAGTTGTCCACAAAAGATTTGCAATCATTGTAAAGCAAAGTATAAAAAGAACAGGTTTAAGACTCTTAATTATGGTTTTAAAATCAAGGCGTGACAAAAAAACTATAAGCACGGTAAGACCTACAACGATAGCCAGAGACACAAAGCTCTTTGCACTGAACACCGCTATTATATAAAAAATTATACACAAAATTTTTATTCTCGCGTCAAGTTTATGAATAATAGAATTACCAGGAAAAAACTGACCGAGAGTTATATCGGAAAGCATATTTTCAAATCCTTTCGGAAATTTATTTTATCTTTTTTAATTCATCATTATATTTTACCACATTTTTTTCGATATGTATATAGAAATTTTAAAAACAAATGTGTTTTTATGTGTAAATTAACAGTTTAATTGTAAACAAACAATTTTTTTTAAAATTCTCTTTTATTTTCTTTCATTTTATGTTATACTAAAAAATAACAAATTATAGTGTGTCTTTATGTTGTCAAAACTGGAGGATTTAAACAGATGCCTACTATAAATTACAAAACAAGTGGAACTTGTTCCAGAAACATATTTCTTGAAATAACAGACGGAATAATAACAAAGGTTGAATTTGAAGGCGGATGCAGCGGTAACACAAAAGGTGTTGCAAGTCTTGTTGTCGGAATGGATGCCAAAGAAGCACAGACGAAGCTTTCGGGTATTGTGTGTGGTTTTAAAGATACCTCCTGTCCCGACCAGCTGGCAAAGGCAATAGAAAAACTAACTTCTCAAAACCAGAATTAACAATTTATCTTTTTGGAGGCATATCGGATTTATGGATTTTATGAAAGAGTATCGCAAATGGTTATCATATGATAAATTAGACCCCGTTTTAAAGTCGGAGCTTGACAGTATTGCAGATAACCCCAAAGAAATCAAAGAAAGATTTTTTGCACCGCTCACCTTTGGAACAGGCGGACTTCGTGGTATCATACGTGCAGGTATAAACGGAATGAACATTTATACTGTTTCACAGGCCACCCAAGGTCTTGCCGAGCTTATTATCAAAAACGGATATCAGCACAAAGGTGTTGTTATTGCCTGTGATACCAGAATAAAATCAGATGAGTTTTCCCGCATCTGTGCACAGGTTCTTGCAGCCAACAAAATAAAGGTATACTTCTTTGATTCTCCAAGACCAACACCTGAAATGTCATTTGCTATAAGAAACTTAAAAGCCGCCGCAGGTATAAATATAACCGCCTCGCACAACCCAAAAATTTACAACGGTTACAAGGCTTATTGGCAGGATGGTGCTCAGATAAGTCCGGAACAAGCCGATGTTGTTTGCGAAGCGATAAACAATGTTGACATTTTTGAAGGTGTAAGGACAGTTTCCTTTGACGATGGTGTCAAAGACGGATTTATTACAATTATCGGCAAAGATATGGACGAGAAATACATTGACGTTGTACTATCACAACGTATAAGACCTGATGCCATAACAGATGTTGCTGGTGAGTTCAAGGTTGTTTACACGCCTTTTCACGGCACAGGTGCAAAGCTTGTTCCAGAAGTTTTGAAAAGAGCAGGAATAGAGCATCTGTATTGTGTACCAGAGCAGATGATAGCTGACGGAGAATTTCCAACCGTCAAAAGTCCAAACCCTGAGGACAAGGATGGTTTCTATCTTGCTATAGAAATGGCTAAAAAGCAGGACTGCGATTTGCTGATAGGCACTGACCCCGATGCTGACAGAGTCGGCGTTATCATAAGAACCGAGAGTGGTGAATTTATTTCACTTACAGGAAATCAAATTGGTGCAATGCTTATTTCTTATGTCATAGAAGCCCGTAAGCTCTCGTACAAAATGCCACAAAATCCGGTAGTTATAAAGTCAATAGTAAGTACACGTCTTGTCGATGAAATATGTAAGAAAAACTCTGTTACAAGTGTTGATGTTCTGACCGGCTTTAAATTTATTGGCGAAAAGATGACTGAGTTTGAGAAAACAGGAGAATTTACCTATATATTCGGGTTTGAAGAAAGCTACGGATATCTTCCCGGAACTTATGCACGTGACAAGGACGCCGTTGCTGCATCGCTCCTCATAACCGAAATGGCTTGTTTCTACTCAAAGCAAGGCAAAACTCTTTATGACGTTCTTTGCGAGATATTTGAAAAATATGGTTATTACGTTGAGGGAGTTGAAAACATAGTCCTTCCCGGAACTGACGGTGCAGAAAAAATTAAGTCTCTTATGGATTCGCTGCGGGCAAATCCTCCAAAGCAAATTGCAGGAAAGAATATTGTCTGTGTCGGCGACTACAAAACAGGGTTATTTACTTTCCCCGATGGAGAAAGCAGACCTACAGGGCTTCCTAAGTCAAACGTTCTTTCCTATTATATCCACGGCGGTGACAATATTGTTATACGTCCGTCAGGAACAGAGCCAAAAATAAAGCTTTATTATCTTGTATCGGACAAAACCAAAGAATCGGCAAATGCAAAAGTCGAGCTGTACAAAAAAGATTTTAATTTACTTCTTGCATAATATATAAGTTTTGAAAGGAATTATTTAAAATGGCGAACGATAAAAAACAAGTTGAACAAATAACATCAAGAGATGTTGACTTTGCTCAGTGGTATACTGACATTGTTAAAAATGCAGACCTTGCAGATTACTCGGGTGTTAAGGGATGTATGATTATCCGTCCATACGGCTACGCAATATGGGAAAATATCCAGCATCTTATGGACTCTCGTTTCAAGGCTACCGGCCACGAGAATGTATATATGCCTATGTTTATTCCCGAAAGCTTACTAAACAAGGAAAAAGACCATGTCGAAGGTTTTGCACCTGAAGTTGCTTGGGTTACTCAGGGTGGAAGTGAGCCTCTTACAGATCGTCTTTGTGTAAGACCTACCTCAGAGACGCTTTTCTGTGAGCATTTTGCTAAAATTATCAATTCTTATCGTGACCTTCCCAAACTTTACAATCAGTGGTGCAGTGTTGTAAGATGGGAAAAAACAACCCGTCCTTTCCTCCGTACAAGAGAATTTCTTTGGCAAGAAGGACACACTATGCACGCAACTGCACAGGAAGCGATAGATGAAACTCTGCAAATGCTTAACATATATGCCGAGGTTTGTGAAAAGGAGCTTGCTATGCCTGTTGTAAAGGGTCCGAAAACTCCTTCCGACAAGTTTGCAGGTGCTGAAGACACTTATGCAATCGAGGCTCTTATGCACGACGGCAAAGCACTTCAGGCAGGTACTTCTCACTATTTCGGCGACGGATTTGCAAAGGCATTTGACATTACATACAAGAGCAAGGACAACGTCGATGTGTATCCGCATCAGACTTCGTGGGGAACAACAACACGTCTTATCGGTGCAATAATAATGACGCACGGAGACGACAACGGACTTGTTCTCCCGCCGGCAGTCGCACCGATTCAGGTTGTAATTATCCCTGTTGCACAGCACAAAGAGGGTGTTCTCGACAAGGCAAACGAGCTTTACGAAAGATTAAAGTCTATCGGTATAAGAGTCAAGCTCGACGACAGCGAAAACAGTCCCGGTTGGAAGTTTGCCGAATATGAAATGAAGGGTGTTCCGGTCAGAATTGAAATAGGACCAAGAGACATTGAGGCGGGCAAATGTGTTGTCTGCACAAGACACAATCTTGAAAAGAGCGAGGTAAACCTTTCCGAGCTTGAAGAAGCTATAAATCAAAAGCTTGTCGAAGTTCGTGATGGAATGTACAACGCTGCTCTTGAAAACAGAGAAAAGCACACCTATACCTGCACAACAATAGACGAAATAAACGACTCTCTCAAGAAAAACGGCGACGGTTTTGTCAAGGCTATGTGGTGCGGAGATGAAGAATGCGAGGACAATGTCAAAGCACAGACGGGCGTCGGCTCACGTTGTATTCCGTTTGAGCAGGAAAACATTTCCGACAAGTGTGTTTGCTGCGGAAAACCCGCAAAGAAGCTTGTTTACTGGGGAAAAGCATATTAAATCAAATATATCAAAAGCAATGCCATTGCAAAACTGCAATGGCACTTTTTTAATTATCACAAATAGGAACGCACATCCAACGCAAGTTCCTGTTCTAAATTTATAAGTTTTTTTGCTATATCTTTACTCTTTTCATCTGCCGATTCATACTTATTAAGGTATCTGTTTAAAGATTTTACACCCATATTACACCCGTCTGTAATCAAATCGGCTACAGTTTTATCATCTCTTTCCATTGACATCATAAACTCCGTTTTGAGATGCGACATACCCTTTGCCATTATATTTGGTTCTTTACCCGGCTCATCAAATTCATTCAAAAGCTTATGCGTTTCACTGCCAAGCTCCTGATGTCTTTTCTTACTGTCAATTAGAATTTTTTTAAGTTTATCATCTCTGACATCGTCAACAACATCATCTATAGCCGAAACACCCATTTTTATTCCGGCATTACATTCTTTTAAAAGTTCAACTGTATCAAGGTTCATTTTATCACTCCTTTCATTTATATTTTTATCAACAAATGGACTTTTATGTACAAAACAAAATCCGTCTGCAAAACAGTTATCTGCAAACGGATTTTAATTTTTAAATTAAATATAATCAGTTTTAATACAAAAGCAAATTTAAAAACTGGGCATCTTCACACAAAACAAGCAAAAATGGTGCCAGAGCCATAACACTGTCAAATCTGTCAAGCACTCCTCCGTGACCGGGGAAAAGCCTTCCATAGTCCTTGACATCATAATTTCGCTTTATCGCCGATGCAAGCAAATCGCCTATCTGTGAAATGACCGACATTACAAGTCCCACAAATGCAAGCCCGACAAAATTTGCCTTATACTCCGAAACATTTTCAACAACAAAGCCGTAAATCAAAAATGCTATGACGCAGAAAACAATTCCGCCAAGTGCACCTTCAACAGTTTTTTTAGGACTGATTTTTGGTATGAGCTTATGCTTTCCGAAAAACACTCCTGTAAAATATGCAAACGTATCTGTAATCCAGGCAGCCACAAATACGAGTATGTAGACATACTGTCCGACAACCTGTTCTCCGAAGGTTACATACCTGAGTCTTAACAAAGCCGAAAAACATATTATTACATAAAACGATGTTGCAAAAACCACCGCACACTGCTCTGTCCTTATTCTATTCTGTGTAAACACCGAGACAACCAGCATAAAAAACAGTGTGAACGTTATTATGGTTGTTATAACACCATATCTGAAAAAGTATGACAAAATCGGTGATATAACTGCCGCACAAAGTGCCAGAGCCGAAAGCGATTTTTCCCCTCGCTGTCCCACACAGCCGAGCATTTCCCAGACACCTATAGCACTTAGCAGCGTCATAATTGCCACATACAGCCATGTGCCTGACAGGAAAAACACGCATAACATAACAAGTGCCAATATAGCCCCGGTTATAATTCGCTGTTTCATATCAAATTAATCCCCTTGATTTTTTGAAAAATAAGGACAATTAAACTGTCATTATTTCCTTTTTCTTGTTTTCAACAGCCGCATCTGCAAGTTTTGTATACTTATCTGTAAGATCCTGAATAAGCTTTTCCGATGCTTTTTGTTCATCTTCTGTCATTTCGGAATTCTTCTTCATGTCCTTACACTTATCGTTTGCATCTCTGCGGACATTTCTTATTGCAACCTTACACTCTTCGCCAAGCTTTTCAGCCTTCTTTGAAAGCTCCTTACGTCTTTCTTCTGTCGGCTGAGGGAATGAAAGTCTTATAACCTTACCATCGTTCTGAGGAGTTACCCCAAGGTCAGACGCAAGAATTGCTTTTTCAATATCTTTTAAAATATTTGTGTCCCAGGGAGAAATTACAAGTGTTCTGGGATCGGGCATTTTAACTCCTGCAACCTGGTTTACGGGCATACTGCTTCCACAGTAATCAACAAGCACTTTATCAAGAACTGCAGCACTTGCACGTCCTGCATTGATAGAAGTAAATTCATACTCAAGGCTTGAAATGGACTTACTCATTTTTTCTTCATACATTTTTGTATCGATTTTCATAGGGATTTCCTCCAATATATATTAAAATTTTAATTACAACGAAACTATTGTTCCAATACTCTCTCCGTTTACCGCACGGTAAATGTTTTCAGGATCATTAAGACCGAAAAGCAACAGCGGAAGATTATTGTCACGTCCGAACGCCGAAGCTGTACTGTCTATAACCATAAGGTCATTATGGATAATATCTCCGTAGCTTATTGTATCAAGCTTCTTTGCATTTGGATCTTTCTTGGGGTCTGCCGTATACACGCCATCTATATTCTTTGCAAAAAGTACAACCTCTGCATCAAGCTCTGCTGCTCTGAGCACTGCTGCTGTATCTGTTGAAAAATACGGGTTTCCGGAACCACAGGCTATTATAACAACTCTTCCCTTTTGCATATGTGAAACGGCTTTATTTCTTATATAAGGCTCTGCAACCTGATTCATATTCAGTGCTGCCATTGTTCTTGCCTCAACGCCATTCTGCTCAAGAACAGACTGCACTGCAAGAGAATTTATAACTGTTGCAAGCATTCCCATATGGTCCGCTCTTGTACGGTTGATTTTCTTTCCCGCACCACGCCAGATATTGCCTCCTCCGATAACAACACCAAAGGATACTCCCTCATCTACGCAACGCTTTATCTGCTTTGCAACGCTATCGACAAAATCAAAATCAATGATTCCGTCCTTTCCCGTATTCATAAGTGCCTCACCGGACAATTTCAACACGACTCTCTTATATTTCGGCATAAATATTCCCCTTTATTCTAAACTAATAAACATTCTATCACGCACGCAGGCATATTGCAACACAATTTTGTAAAAATTTCACTTTTGACAAGCACGGCTACAATCGTCTTTGTCATTCCATAAGCATTTTTGAAAATTCCTGCAGTTGCCTATTTGTCGGAAGTGAAGAAAACGCTCCTTTTTTTGTGACAACATATGCTCCCACAAGATTTGCGTACTCACACGCACTATATATGTCTGCACCATTAGTAAGATACTTATGTGTCATAGCTGCTGTGAAAGCATCTCCTGCTGCGGTTGTGTCAACAACCTCTTTTACTTCAAACGGTGCTATATGTCTGCAGTGAGTTCCGTCATACACAAAGCACCCTCTGTCCCCAAGCTTGAGTACTATATACTTTGCATCTACCCTCTCGGAAAGGGCAATCACTGCTCTAAGGCAATTATCAGAACTGTTCGGATTTATACCCGTATAAATCTGTGTTTCGATTTCATTAGGTGAAAATACTTCAAGTTTTCCGAGTTCTTCAAGCGGAAAATCTGCCGTTGCAGGCCCTGCATCAAGGAAAACGGGAACATTATTTTTCTGTGCAAATTCTATTGAGGACAATACAATAGGTGTCGGTATTTCAAGCTGAAGCAAAAGTGCATCGGGATAACAGGTAAAAGCGTCCTCAACATCATCAACAGACAATAGCTCGTTTGCACCCGGATACACTATTATGCGGTTACTTCCGTCATCTTCGACAAGTACAACTGCAAGTCCTGTCTGTGCATTTTTATCAAGCTTTACAAATCTTGTGTCGACGTTTTCTCTTTCGTAACGCTCTTTTAACTGGCTTGCATATCCGTCATTTCCTACTCTTGTACAAAACACAATGTCAGCTCCGAGTCTTCCTGCACAAACTGCAGTATTTGCACCTTTTCCTCCCGGCACAAATGCATACGCTCCGTCAGATACAAGGGTTCTTCCGGCACACGGAACTCGACTTACCCTGCAAACAAAATCTATATTTGACGAACCTACTACCAAAATTCTCGGTTTCATACAATCACCCACTTTTTCTTATCTAAAACTTACGCAATCTTATCACAAGCTCTGTGCATCCGACGGCATTCTCAAGTCTCCCCTCGGAGAAAGTCCAAGGCTTCCTATCTTAACGCCATCAGGCATACAACTGCGTTTGAACTGCTGAGTTCTGAATCGTCTGAGAAATGTATCCAGCCATTTTTCGAGAATTCCAGTTTCATACTCATTACAATATGCCTTTTTTGCGAGAAACAGAATTTTTTCTCTGTCAAAGCCGTATTTTAAAGTATAGTATAAATAAAAATCGTGGAGTACATAAGGTCCGACAAGGTCCTCGGTCTTTTGTTTTATTTTCCCGTCCTCATCCGGAGGCAAAAGCTCGGGACTTATCGGTGTGTCCATTATATCTTTCAATACGTCTGCACACTCGGGGAAAAGGTTATCCTTTACAACGCTGTCTATTACCCATCTTATAAGTGTCTTTGGAATACCAGCATTAACCGAGTACATACTCATCTGGTCTGCGTTATATGTGCACCAGCCAAGAGCAAGCTCGCTCATATCTCCAGTTCCTACCACAAGTCCGCCTTCCATTCCGGCAATATCCATAAGCACCTGCGTTCTCTCTCTTGCCTGAGCGTTTTCATACGTCAAATCGTGGTTATTTTCGTCCTGACCGATATCGGTAAAATGGCTCTTTACAGAATTGCTTATCGGGACAATTTTAACTGTAACTCCAAGTGCCTCCATAAGTTTTAAAGAGTTTGTATAAGTTCTGTCTGTTGTTCCAAAGCACGGCATAGTTACCCCTATACAATCCTTTTTATCAAGTCCCATTCTCTTTGTCGCCATCGCACTTACCAAAAGCGTAAGGGTTGAATCAAGTCCACCCGAAACACCGACAACTGCCTTGCAGTGTGTAACCTTAAGCCTTTGCACAAGGGCTGAAACCTGCATATCAAAAATTCTCTTACATCTGTCCCTTAGCACTATTTCATCATCGGGGACAAACGGATTTTTAGCAACGTTCAAAAGCTTCCCGTCACAATTATTCTTGTTCAGGCTTTGAATAACAACGCAGTGCACTTCCCCATTTTGTGTGTTATACTCGGCACACTGGGCAAATGTCTTATTTCTTCTTCTTTCCGCCCTTATTTTATCAAGGTCTGTATCAGCAAAAAGAACATATCCAGAGTCGATTTTATCCTCATTCTCTGCAACAACTGTACCGTTTTCGCATATTACGGAATGTCCAGAGAAAATAAGGTCTGTTGTTGATTCTGTCTTTCCTGCACTTGCAAAAGCGTAAGTGCAGATACAAGAGTTTGACTGGTGTTTTACAATGTTTTGTCTACTCTGTCTCTTGGCTACGGTTTCATTACTTGCAGAGAGGTTAAACACTATCTCAGCACCTGAGAGAGCCGCCTTTGTCGATATCGGTATCGGAGAAAACAAATCTTCGCATATTTCAACGGCAAATTTTGCCTTACCCGTCAAATCAAAGACAATTTTGTTACCAACCGGCACGGCAGTCAAATCCACTGGATTTGTAACCTCTTTTTGCCTGAGACAAACGGCACTGCTGAAATACCGTCTTTCCTGAAACTCTCCGTGATTGGGTATATATGTCTTTGGAACTATTCCGCAAATTTCTCCGTTATAAATTACATAAGCACAGTTATACAGTTGTCCGGATGTCTCAAAGGGTGCACCTACGATTATGACCGTATCCTTACCCTTTGATATTTTCACAATTTCTCCTATTGCCTTATATGCCTTTTCTGTA
>JAZQVQ010000093.1:0-2324 GCA_045631825.1 Eubacteriales bacterium
GAAAAGTGTCTTGACCCGGAAATGACAGTTTCAGCAATCGGAAGATTTTTAAAACTTCTGACTGATATTGATGACGGTGTTAAGGTGGTTTCGTCACTTACAGACGAATATGCGGTTAAGTATGACACGGTTAATCTTGCATTTGACAAGAAGTTTGTTGACCGTTATACAGGAATTGAAATCAGTAATGAAACTATTGTAAAGACCCTTAAGTCTCTCGGCTTTGAGGTTGAACTTTCGGGTGATGATTTCAAAGTTACAGTTCCAAGCTGGAGAGCAACCAAGGATGTAACAATCAAGGCTGATATTATTGAAGAAATTACAAGAATTTACGGTTATGACAACTTTGATGTAAACACCGCTCTTGCACCGCTTTATCCCGTTCGTGCGGCAGAAGAAAAAACTGTTGAGGATAAGCTTAAGGACCTTTTGGTTAAGAGATATTCACTTCACGAGCTTCATTCCTATGTATGGGCATATTATGATGAATACAAGGCTCTGGGCATTGAGATTGAGGATAACATCAAGCTTGTAAATGCTACAAACCCCAACATTGAAACAATCCGCAAGTCTATCATCCCCACACAGCTTTGTCAGGTTAAATACAACACAGCATATGCAGCTGACTTTGGCGTGTTTGAAGTGGGCAGAGTGATAAATGGTGTTAACGCAGATAACCTTTGTGATGAGAGAAAGAAGCTTGCAATCACCTTGTTCTCAAAGACAAAATCGGTTGAACAGCTTTATATGGAGCTTCGTGATATTCTTGCGGTTGCAGCAGACGATATCAAGCACGAGGCACTTACCTTTGAAATAAAAGAGGCAACGCATTCATATCAGCATCTTAAGAACCTTAATAAAATCTTCTGCGGCGGCAAAGAGATTGGTGAGCTTGGTATTGTTCACCCTGTTGTTTCAAAGAAGATAGACAAAAAGGCAGCTATTGTTTATGCAGAAATTGATGTCTTTGATTTCGCTGAAATTAAGAATGCAAGCATTACTTATTGCGAGCCGTCACGCTTCCCTGAAATGGAAATTGACATTTCCTTTGTAAGTGACAAGTTTGCACCAATTGGTGATGCAATTAAAGCTGAAAACTGCAGCCTTATCAAGTCGGTGAGTGTGGTTGATACCTACACCGATGAAAACGGCAAGTCGATTACTGTAAGAATTCTGTTCGCGCATCCTGAACGCACTCTTACTAAGGAAGAAACAATGGAAGTTGTTGATTCGATAATTGCAAGACTTGCAGAGAATGGAATAGAGATGAAGAAGTAATAAAAAAACGGCGGTTCGTTATGAACTGCCGTTTTTAGTAGTATGACGGGCATATCAATGCTCTGTGGTGAAAGTCCACCGAGGCGTAGTTGCCGATGAACTCAAAAGCGACTTGCAAGTTTCACATCGTGAGGTGTGGGAGAGAAGAAGCAATAGCGAAATCGTAGCCTGACGGACAGAAACCTGATACTAAGGCGTATTAAGCGGATAAGTTGGCTACAAGCAACGAAGTCCAAAAGGTAATCGTAACCTTAATGCGTAAATCAGGCAGGTAGACGAGGAAAGAGTATTGGTTTATCCCGTGAGGTCTCATAGACAGAAAACTCTGTAGTAACAACGAACTATGAGAAGTCAGCAGAGGTCATAGTACCGAAAAAATATGCATATTTTTTCGGGAAGGGCTGAACAATTCAAAGCGTCAATTTGGAATGTATGTTTCAAACAGAAACCTGACAAGATGTGAAATCAAAGCGTATTTGAGAGGAAACATCACAAACATATGGTAATCTGTTTGAAAGCGGAAAGGAGAAGAGACGGAATATGTCAGAAATGCTTGAAAAGATACTTAGTGACGATAATATCAGGCTTGCTTACAAACGAGTATATGCCAACAAAGGAGCAGGCGGTGTTGACGGAGTTACAATCAATGAGCTTGAAAAATATATGAAAGAACATTGGAAAAGTATCAAAGAACAAATCCGAGAGAGAAAGTACAAACCCCAACCTGTATTAAGGGTAGAAATACCAAAACCAAATGGTGGAGTACGGAAACTCGGTATCCCCACGGTAATTGACAGAGTAATCGAACAAGCGATAACACAAGTATTAACTCCCATATTTGACCCAATGTTTAGTGAAAGCAGTTATGGTTTTCGCCCGAACAGAAGATGTGAGCAAGCAATAATTAAGTTGCTTGAATACTTTAACGATGGATATGTGTGGATAGTGGATATTGACCTTGAGAAATTCTTTGACAATGTACCGCAGGATAAGTTGATGAGTTATGTCGGCAGAGTAATAGGCGACGGAGATACGGAAAGTTTAAT
>JAZQVQ010000094.1:0-3515 GCA_045631825.1 Eubacteriales bacterium
CAAACTGGTCAACCTCATATATGCTTAATCCACCTATAAATACCGTAATAGCCAGCATAGCGGATATAACTGTCATTAAAACTTTAAATTGCATTGATTGTATTTTCACTCTATATCACCCTTTCCGGATATTATATAAAATCCGCTATGACAAACGCTATCGAAAAAATACCTACCCACATTAGAACACCGGGAACGCCTTGCTTATCAAGATTTACAAAAAAGTAAGGATAGATAAGCGGTGTGGTTGTAGTTGGAATCAGAATAGACGAGTCAAACTTCAAAATAATCGCTTGAATAAGAAGGAATACCATGTAAGCAATCGGGAATATGATTGATACGATTGGATAATACCACTTTGTTTTTTTTACGCTCATAAAATAAGAACCAATCCAATATGTACATAATTGGAAGAACAACGTGGAAGCACAGACTGCCTATACGCCAGTTTGCCTGCGGATCTCTCCCTGCTTCACCCGCCAGCAAGATGTTGAACACGAGAAAAGTCAGTAATATTCCAAGCATACCAATAAACTTTAAAAGCGGTACGGTCGCAACATAACTGTCTTCTTTTTTTCTTGCCGTTTGAATCAGTGCGGCAAGCATCACACCAATACACAGAAAATTGCTCAAATTTGTAAAATGGACATAGAAATCCCATCGCAGGTTTTGTACGTCATCAAATACACCGAGACTCGCAACAATGCCTACAAGTGCAAATGCTACATAAAAGGTTTGGAAAATCAGTTGTGCTGTTCTGTTTCTAATCATAATTTGTTACCTCTTTTTAATTGATGTTTTCCGTGTTTGGCTTTCTTACCATAGCATAGTGCATAACCGGACTTTTGGGTATCAGCTCTTTTTTTGACAATTCAAATCCAAAATGTTCATACAAAGAAACATTAGTTTCTTTATTTGTTTCAAGATATGTAACTATATTTTCTTTGTCGCAGAATTCAAGCATAGGTCTTAGTAATTTGCCTGCAATACCTTTTCCTTGTGCACTTTTCTTTACGGAAAGGTTATACAAATACCAGTCAACATTTCCTGTAAATTCTTTTTTCAGATTCATTGCATAGTTTTCGTAGGTAAGCAGTCTTCCTATAATACGAAGCCCCGAATGAAATATGAGCTTTAAGCCTCCATTTGTCAGAAACGGCAGAGTTTTACTACCATCAAAACCCAACGGAAGCCATACCGCAAATCCGTTCAGTTCCTCACTGTCCGCATAGATAACGGCATCATTGCTCATTGTTCTTAAGGATATTTCCATTATCTTTTCTGATTCATATTCATCATATTTTCCGCCCGAAAACCAGTTGTGAAGCGGATAATCACGATACGCATCGGCTGCAACTGAATAAAGACCTGCTTTTTCTACCACTCTTTTTGCAAGGGGAAGCTCTATTTTTCTTACAAGATTATCCATATGCCATCACTCCCGATCGAGCATATCAGAAAGTCCCGTCATCTCGAAAACCTCACGAACCATATCATTAGCTTTTTCAATCCTCATTTTCCCCTGATGTGAATTCATTTTTTTATACGCACCAAGCAAAACTCTGATTCCCGCTGATGATATGTATTCGACACCGGACATATCAAAAACAAGCTCTTTTGTATCTTCGGGAAGTTCATTTACAACCGACTCAAGATTTGGTGCAGTTGTTGTATCGAGTCTGCCTGTTATTTCAAGAGTAACAAGCTCAAAATCTCTTTCCACATTGATTGTCATAAAAATTCTCCTTTAACTTATGTTTAGTTTTTTATATCGTACAAAATCTGTTACTTCTCACAAATCGGTGCACTTTCCAGTTTGGATATTGGAAGATGATTTTTATAAACTCCATGAATTTTGTAAGGTATTTTTTCTTCATCAAGAATCTGACAGAAGTAATCCATGTACTTCTTTTTCTTGTTCATTTGCATCAGTGAAATACAGAATTTATCACCAACATCAAGGATTTCAAACAGAAGATGTGCATCGGTGATAATATGTGCTCTCTCAACATAATCTGTCATTTCACCCCAGACCTCTCTTCCCATATAGTTAATCAGGAAGGAATTGTGGACATCGGGAACACGATGGCTGTTTTTACTTGCATATTTGTTCTTTTCTTTCAGTCCTTTTACCTTATCTATTCCATCGGTATATTCATAAAACTTTCGCAATGTATCCCAAGTGTATTCCGGCTGAATCTGCAAATGAGTCGCACCTCTTATGACTGTACAGATTTTATCAACAGACCAGTTTTGTACATGATAAGGAATAAAACAGAAAATATGGGAAAGCAGGTCATGGTGTGTTTTCGGGCATCCGACTTCACTTCGGTAATTGTGGTTTGTTTCCACTCTGAATGGAAGTCGGTTTTTTGGCAACGCACGGTTTAGTGCTTTTACCATAATTGCCGCCACCGCCGACATTGGACTTCCGTCATTTTCGCTTACAAATCGCATCATTTCACTTTTAGGAATTTCAAATTCATAATGAACGCTATCGCTGAAAATAAGATTACCAAACCCAAACAGATATTCAAGTCCGGGAAACCAAACTTCATCCTTTTTAATCTTACCCAATGGAGCATTGTTCGGGAGATTTTCCGTATTTGGATACGCATATTCTTCAGGCAAAACAGGTGAGTCGATCATTAAAGTAGAACCCGGATTCGGTTTAACACCATATCTGGCACAAATATATTCATATACCGTTGTCTTAATCCAAAGGAAAGTACCGCATCCACCGCACATTCCGTGATACATATTGAAATAAATACAATTGTCTTCATACTCAATACTGCAAGGCTGATAGTTTACTGCTTCGGAAAACAGGTATGTTTTCTTGTTGGAAACAGCTTTTACGCTAACAGTTCTTGGGTTAGGAATCAAATCCACACCACCGTCTTCATCAATATGAATTTGTTTTGAATAATAAGGAAAGCGTTTAAAAGCTTTTTGAGCTGCCTCTGTCAGCGTGTCAGGCTCAACATTTTCCTTCATAACTACCTTGATTCGAATATTGAATGTAATAAATTGGTTTGATTCGTGTAGCAAGTACGCATCAGGCGAATATTTCATTTTGCACCTCCAAGGTTTATATTTTTATTTTTGCTCCACATACTGAGCATATTTATGAAGAACAGATGCAAAGAAAATTCGGTTAACCTGTTCACCGGGAGCAAGTGTACTGATTGTATTCCCCGACATTATTCCGCTGCCGCAAGTCCATTGAAATGCAGGTATAGCGTAATCACTTACTGTGAAAACATCTTCATAGCTTAAGATGTTGGTGTTTTCTCCGATGCTGACATCAATATTTTCGCTTTTTGCATAACGCCAGAGAATGGCGGCAAGCTGTTCACGTGTCAGTGCGTTTCCGGGAGCAAAGCTGCTTTCCGAACAGCCGTTTACAATTTTTACAGCTGCAGCCCAGCGGATTGCTTCAGCATATGGAGTTTCGGCTGATACATCATCAAATTTCATTGCAAAGTCAGAGGCAGGACTGCCCTCCATATTCC
>JAZQVQ010000095.1:0-3227 GCA_045631825.1 Eubacteriales bacterium
CTCTTAAACCTAAATGATTCTCTCGCATATCCATTATAACAGATAATTTGAATTCTGACGAGTAGGTTTTTAAAAATTGCCCTTTCTTTGCCATAAAAATATGCACCTCCAAAAGTGTCTAACTTTTGGGGTGCATATCAAAACAATCCGAACTTCCATTAATATTTATTTAAAACTCACCGCAATACCGCTTGTTTTTACAACCACCGTTTTTTTCACACTGGTCTCTGCACAGGCAGCTGTAATTCGTTTCTTCTCCTTTGACGGTCCTTTCAACCTTTACGTTGTGACCGACAACATGGCAATATCTTTCGATTGACCCATTCTGCTTTGAAATTTTGTTTTGCATTATTTCTCTCCTTGATACTTTTATGCAAAACTATTATATAGTAAAAACAATCCAATTATTCATCAATGCACGTATGTTTGCCGATATCAGTGTTTTTAAATCCGTCAATTTCGGCTCTTTGCATAGCACCGAATATCCTGTATTTAAGCCCCTTGTTCTCCCTTTCAAGCTCTTTTAAAAGCTCTTTGACACGCTCTCTGTCTGAATGTTTATCCGCAGGGCAAGGGCTCTTAATAATGGGAAGATCTGAGTGGTTTATAAAATATCTTATATCCTTTTCAGGAACATATATCAAGGGTCTAATCACAGTTATGTCGCTTCTGTCAAGGTATGTAACAGGCGAAAAACAGCCTATACGTCCTTCGTTAAAAAGATTCATCATAAAGGTTTCAACAGCATCATCAAAATGATGTCCGAGAGCGATTTTATTGCACCCCTTCCCCGTTGCTACCTGATGCAGTGCTCCACGTCTCATTCTTGCACAAAGTGAACACGGATTTTTTTCTATCCTGACATCAAAAATTATTTTTGCTATTTCAGTATCAAACAATGTAAAAGGTACTTGCAGTTGGTTACACAGATTCTCAAGACTCTTATATGACTCTACACTTTCATGTGCATCACCAAAACCTGCCTTATAGAACGCAGGATCCATTGTTATTACCTCGATATCAAACTTTTTGGGGTAAAACCTTCTGAGTGCACTCATTGCACACAAAAGTGCAATAGAATCCTTACCGCCAGATAAACCGACGGCTATCTTATCACCATCTTTTATCATATCATAGTCATCAACCGCACGTCTTACGTAGCTTAAAATTCGTCTTACATTGAACTGGTATTCCATAATTCTCCTTATAACTGATACTACAAAAAGTATAGTTAATTTCACTTGTTACAAATTCATTTTAACATCTCTTAACTAAATTTCAACTTTGTCAGGTTATAAATATGTGAATAATCTGAAAATAACAGACATATATTGAAATACATTCGATTAACAATGTAAATTTTATTTTTGAAGGTAAATACTGTATGAAAAAATTTAAAAACAAATTAATTTTTACATTTATATTGATAATTGTTGTAATTTGTGCAGGTTATATTGTCCACAACCTCAGTTATGGTAATCAAAATGAGTACATAACACCTGTAAATATTACAATACCAATGCTTGATTCTCAGAGTGTCCCCGATTTTTCAGGCGAGAGTTCAAAAGCCTGTGCACTTATTGATGCAAAAAGCGGAGCACTCCTATACGGAAAAAACGAAAATGTACAACTGCCTATGGCGAGTACAACAAAAATTATGACCGCACTTGTAGTTCTGGAAAATATGAGTCTTGACAGTATTGTAAGCGTTTTTGAAAAGGCTGTCGGAATTGAAGGTACATCAATTTACCTTTTTAAAGATGAAAAAATCAGTGTTGAAAATCTGTTATATGGTCTTTTACTTAACTCAGGTAACGATGCGGCAAGTGCACTTGCCATTGCCTGCTCCGGCACAATTGAAGAATTTGTTATGCTTATGAACGAAAAAGCAAAATCGCTGGGACTAATAAATACACATTTTACAAATCCACATGGTCTGCACGACAGCGAACACTATACTACTGCTTATGAATTATCATTAATAACCTCAGAAGCTCTTGAAAATGAAAAATTCAAAGAAATTGTATCCTGCAAAAACAAGTATATGACAACAAGCTCGGGTACTACAAGATATTTTAAAAATCACAATCGTCTACTTTGGAGTTACCCTTACGCAACAGGGGTAAAAACAGGATACACCATGACCGCAGGCAGATGTCTTGTCACAAGTGCACAAAACGACAACGAGACGTACATAGCCGTTACACTAAGCGACAGAAACGATTGGAATGACCACAAAAATCTGCTTGATTATGCTTTTGAAAACTATGACTCCATAGAAATCGCAGACCAAAACGTTTTTAATATTCACGTCGGTTCATACGTATACAGAAATGACAAGAAAGTGTTTTTAACCGTTCCTAGCGGATACACTCCTTTTATTAGCTATAAAACAAAAATAACACCGGTATCCGGAAAGGTTGAGTATTTCATTGACCAAACCAAGGTCGGACAATTCTGGTTAAAAAAATATTCCCGTGAAGAAACCTGACTTCTCGGGAATTCTTATATTATATATCAAAATATTCCATAGCTTTCAAGAAGTATCCTGATTCCAAGTATGCACAAAACTACTCCGCCTGTAATTTGAGCTTTTTTGTTATACTTTGTACCAAAAATACTACCTATTTTAACTCCAATTGCCGAAAGTACAAATGTAATAATACCTATTACTGATATAGCCACATATATGTTTATGTTTCCAATCATTGCATACGATACACCCACTGCAAGAGCATCAATACTTGTAGCAAGTGCCAGCACAAACATAGAATGTATACAAAGCGAACAGTCGGTCTTTTCTTCTTCTCTAAGTCCCTCACGAATCATATTTACACCAATTCCAACAAGAAGCACTGTTGCTATCCATGATGAAATTGTTTCTCCAAACTCTGTGAAATTACTTCCAAGAAGATATCCTATAAATGGCATAAGTGCCTGAAAAGTGCCAAACCACAAGCCTACCCAAAGTGTATTTACAAGCTTAATTCTTTTTAATGCAAGCCCTTTACATACTGCCACTGCAAAAGCATCCATAGACAAAACTACTGCCATTATCACAAGTTCATATGTTGTCATAATTTTCCTCCTAAACTTTGAAAATTATATCATACAGACAATTTAATGTCAAGATATTATTATAATATAAAAATATTTGTTATTGTCAGATTTTTGTACATTTGTCAATGATGTGAGACTAAAAAGATAAAAAAGAAAGAGTAAAGTTA
>JAZQVQ010000096.1:0-6080 GCA_045631825.1 Eubacteriales bacterium
CAAATTTTGTACCTATTGCATCGGTCTCGCTTTCAAGCAGCCCGAGAGAATTATACTCTTTTTTTGTAAGCAAATTCCCATTTTTATCTTTTACATTTGAAAGTCTGCCAAAAGCGTCATATTTGTAGGTTATTGTATTGCCGAGAGCGTCCGTAGCAATTATAATATTATCTTTAAAATAATACTTGTTATTGCGGGAACTGCCTGATGGTAAAGTTTCTTTTATCACATTATTGAGCTTATCATACTGGTACGAGGTTTTATTTGAGCAACCGTCGATCTTACTCAAAATATTTCCAAACAAGTCGTAATTATAAGTTTCGGTGATATCAGATCCAACACCATCAGCGTTTTTTACGTTTCTAACAATATATTTATCAGGATACGTGAATGATGTACTTTCGGAAAAAATATAAATTTCCTCTTTATAAGTATCGTCGCTGACTTGTTCTCTTGTTGAAATCACATTACCATAAGCATCATAATCATAATATATACTTTTAACAATATTGCCATTAAGGTATGTTGAAACACAGGTGATGCTTTTTTCATTATCCGAAACGAAACATTTAATTTCAATATAATTATTTTCATCTATATTTTGTCGTTGGTATGTATTTAAACCATATCTTTCACTATATTTGTACTGAATTTTAAATTTTTCGTTTCCATTGAATTCATCATAAGTGTCAGATGAAAGTAATTGCCCTTTTTCATTATATTCTGTGTCGGTATATACAAAACGGGACTTTAAGTCATTTCCATATATTATTTTTACAGTTTTACAAGGCATTCGGTTCTCATTATAACTGTAAAACTCTTCTGACCTTAAAAAATCATTTACGAACACCTTTTTTGATATTTGGTCATGTTTACTTGAATACGAAAAAATCTCTTTAGAACCATCTTGGTTATATACACTTGTTGAATATGTATAATCTTCCGGCAAATCATCACTTGTATACATAGGATAACCATCAGGCTCACCCGTATACATATATGATTGTGTGTTTAATTTTTCTCCATCAGGAGCAACATCATATCTTTTAGAAAGCTTAAGGTATGAAATATAGCCAGAACCCGACTTTTTTCTAAAAATATGGTATTCATAAACTGTTTTAACATTAGTATCATATACAATGTTATTAATAGTATAATACATTACGCTGCCATCAGTTGACGAGTTATTCAAATTAAAACCGAGTGCATATTCACCATAATCAAAATAAGTGGTTCTACTTTCCGGATCTGTAATTGATTTTAGGAAAGGTGTAATATTTGAATCTACATTCTGTTCCATTCTAATCAAGTAGTTTCTCCCGCCTAAAGAAACAGTTACTGTTTTAGAAGTATATGTTATTAAAACTCTTTGACCTGTGCATGTATTTATTTCCGATAAAGTATATGGTTTGGTTGTTTCATCCCATGTGTAATCGATATAATTTCCAAATCTATCCGACACTTTTGACAAAAGACCACTTTCATCAAAAGTATACACCGTACCATCGAGATATGATAATGTATATGAAGAATCAGAAACAGAAAACGTTTTATCAGAAAGGCAATAATCACGTAATCCACTTTCTTTTGACGAATCATACAGATAAACTGAGCCGTCAGGCAAATGAACATACAATTTTTTGTGATATTTTTCTACGTAAGGAAGATCAAACTTCCATCCAACTGCAATACATTCATTAGAAAGGTCTTTTAAAGTGTTATTGTAAGTTGATGTATCACTATTGTACTCTAATGATTCTTGCTTGAGCTTTGCATTTTGAAGATTAAACGATAGTTTTAAGGAGTCTTCAAAAGTCCTTGCTTTCATAACAAACAATGGTACAGAATATGTAACACTGCCAGATTCGGGATACACAATTTCATTTATACCACAAGTTTCTTTTTCAAACGGGGCATTTAACTCTATATTATATTGTGATATTTTTTGTCCAGTTACTACTTCATCTATTACGTCTTCCTGTGTTGTAGCAGAAACTATGAGAATAGGAAGAAACATAAGAGAGATAATTATTGTAAATAAATACTTTAATGTCTTATTCATTTATATTTCCTCTTGATAATTAACTCATTTCAATAAATTGTATGTTTTGATAATTTACAAATATAGTACCTCCAGGTGTGTCAAAACGATAATATGCTTTTCCTTTACCGACCTGACAGTTTTCGAACCATACGAAGAATTCTTGTATTGTCGTTTCATCAAGAACACCAAGTGTTTTAACAGAACCATCAGTAAAAGTGATTGTTAAGTTAGATTGATCCTTAAAAGTATACTTTGGCTCTGCACTCAACTTGTAAGACACTGTTATATCCTTTGTTGTATTACCCTTGGTTTTTACACAATTTATTATATAAAAACCTCTGTTTTTTACTTTATCATTTAAAAGTAAATTGCAAAGAGTTTCTGACGGAATACTTGATAATTCATTCGAGCTCATACCACTTTGTTTAATGTACACCCAGTTATTTGCTACATCAGAGAACAACCTTGAGGCTGAATAATCAAGACGGATTGCTTTTCCGTTTTTATATGTGTACAACCATTTTTCACCCAAAGCAATAATATAATAGTTTTCGGACCCCTCTGTGATGTTTTCAACCGGATATATTGCATTTATTTTATTGTACTCGGATTTATTAAAATAACTCGATTTTGCAGCATACAAACTATCGTCAAAGTCAGAATCCGTTACTACTGAAACAGACTTAATTTTAGGACTATACTTTTCGGTTCTGGAATGGACTAAAACAGAAATTTTCAATGAATATATTTCTCCGAATTTATCATACAATTCTTCAAATGCTTCAACAGGAATATTCGATATTTCACGACTTGTCATTCCATATTCTGTAAAATCAGAAAACTCCGGCTTTACAGTGTTTGGTAAATATACCCAAGAATTATTTTTATATGTGTACCATAATTTTCCTCCATCAAAAGAAAGGAGGGATAATACAAATCTATCAGTTGTTAATGTGCTATAAGACTGAACTACTGTTTCATCATTTGGAATGTAAAGTAATCGCTTTGTTTGAGTATTGTAAACTGCAACCTCAGAAGAACAACTGGCTATAATTTGCTTTTCCTGCGTGTCCGCATCCCAAACAATCATATTATTGGATGTATTTATAAGAATTTTTCCATCATCGGTTACAGAACACAGAGTTCCCGTAATTTGAAGTTTTCTATGTGTTACATTGTTTAAATCAATAATATAAACATCTTTATATAAATTTGCGTATGCAAAATCATTTTTGAATACTATATTTTTAAAATTTGAACTTATTTCTCCAACATAGGACCATATTGAATTTTGTTTTTTATAGATATATGAATTACTATCCTTTACACAAACTACAAAAGTACCCTCGTTATTTATATATACTTTTTCAATATCAAATTCATCTTGCACTGAGCAACTTAGCACGGCATCGGAAGATGTAATGTATTCATTATCATCACTGTCATTTTTATAAATTCCACAATAAAATCCATCGTTATTTATATGGAAAGCATTTTCAATATCTGCCCTTGATGAAAAATTTTCATCATAAGAATATATCATCGTTTCTTCGTTTGTATTTTTGTATATTGCATATTTCCCGTTTGGTGAAACAGAAATGATTTCACTGACAAGGTATCTATCATTAAATGTTTTCAATTCGTTTTTATCTATTGTATATACACACAAGGAATTAATAACATCATTTGAAATGTAGTATATTTTATTTCCATCTTTTGAAAACATGGCCGTATCGTTATCGTGTAAATATGATGATTGTGTTTCATTTATTTTTATATCATTATAATGTGCATATTTTTTTACCCCAGTTATAAGGATACCCGGATAATTATCATTCGACTTTAATCTCAATTGTTTTATAGCGTACCCACTGAATAAGTATTCGTTTTCTCCAAACTTGACGATTTGAGCTTCGTTACCATTTGATATTTCTACGCCTGTATTTATTTTATACGGACAAACAACCTTTACAACGATATATTCAGATTCACTCGATTTGTAACTAATGGGTTCATTGGTCCCTGTAATATTTTCATAATTATCAATACCTGTGAAATACATATTTTCATCATTTATATCTGTATATTTCAAATCTGTATATTTATTATGTTCTATTAATGGACTATTAATGAAGGTAGAGCTTATTGATGTATCCGAATTTTCAATGTCAAAAATTTTCAAACAAGTTATATAACCATAATTAGAAGAACTAAAATAAATTTCTCCCGTATTTGGTGGTAATATCAACTCATGTATTTTATTTCCATATAATTTAATATTAAATTCGTCTTGATTCCTTATTCTAACATAATTCGTTCCAAATCCTTCTGTTTTTAATATTAATTTTTTCCTTTTTGTATTATTAGAATTTTCAGGTATTTTTATATATGTACAATCATCAGGTTCTCCATCACTAGATAACAAACGAAATTTATACGCACCTGATACTTTATAAAACTCTGCATTGCTTCCCAAAATCCAAAGTTCCGAATTGTTATTTTCAACTATATCCTCTGGAAACAAATTTTCTCCAATCGCATTATATTGTACACTTTCGGATTGTTCGCCATAGATTGAATCGATTTTTATTCCTGAAAGTTTTTCTGACAAATCAACTTTTATATTTGTTATTACGGGAGAAATATTATATTCCTCGTTATTTTCAGAATCCTTTTCAAATTCAAGATAATTATCTGCAACAATAAGATTGTCTTTGCTTATGTCAGACAATGGTATATTTTGTTCTGCTGTCTGTACGTATTTCCCCGACAAATTATCAATCAACCATCTTGAACCATCATTTGCACATGCATACAAACTATTGATAAATCCCGTTTCATTTTCAAATTCAGTATCGTTCAGATCTAAAGTAATTTTATTCCATACTCCTTGTGACAAATCGGTTCCTACAACATATACTCCATCTCCGTTGTCATCTCCCATTACCTTATAACTTGTATCAGATGTATCCTCTGCGTAAACATAAAACGAGATCCATTCAGTACCATTCGTAGGCTTTATCATTAAATCTATCTTATTTACTTTTGGATAACTACACAGTGAGAAAAGAGAAACCTTCGCATTTGTAATCAAAACATCGGTAATTTTTATAGGCAACAAAGAGTATTCGTTCGTATTTTTACAAACAGGGGTCAAACACAATGAAAAATTGCCCTCATAAGCATCCTCGGATAAAGACACTTGGTCATTTATAGAATTTAATCTTACGAACTCAGTTTCGTCGTAAAATTCATACCCACAATTAAAGGGAAGTACCCTTTCCGAATCAAACCAAATTGAATCATCTATATCCTCATACTTGTCAGTTTCAATTTCAGTGTTAACATCAAACAAAGAACGAACATTAATAAAAGTATTTGCGTTCTCCGCAAAAATAAAAAAATTTACCTGCATAAACAAACAAATTACAATAATCATGCTTAATATTCTTTTCATTATAAATCTCCTTTATAAAAACAAAAAACTAAATGGGTTTGAACTTCTTTATATCTTTATTTTATGAACCTTTCATATTGATACCTCCCGATTGTTTTTGTCGCAAAACACATATACAGTGTATTCATTCGGGCAATTACACTATATATAGTATATCACTATCTATCAAAATTTCAATATATAGGAAAACAAATTTTTTATTTTATTTAAACTCACAAAAATAAGC
The DNA here is from genome assembly GCA_045631825.1 of Eubacteriales bacterium. Classification (GTDB taxonomy): domain Bacteria; phylum Bacillota; class Clostridia; order Oscillospirales; family CAG-382; genus UMGS1387. The sequence continues at coordinate 5,728 of JAZQVQ010000096.1, forward strand.
GTAAATGCAAGTATATACTTTTTATTTATGCAAACTATTTATTTAAAAAACCGTTATAAATATACATTTATTGAAACATTTTATATAATAATGTTTTAGATAATCAAAACCACCAGTTCAACTGGTGGTTTGCTCACTCCTAAAAGGGGGTACTACTGGCTTAGCCCCTGAAAGGGGCACTGAAGATTTAACATCGCATTACAATCACTGGCAGCCGCTCACGTGCGGCTGTTTATTTTTGCCTAATTATTCTTGCTTCCCGTGAACGGGTCGGTATACTCTTTTAATGTTAACTGATCTTCTGCTATATCTTCTTCTAACTGTTCGCGGATATATTGGGCAATCACCTTTTT
>JAZQVQ010000097.1:0-19456 GCA_045631825.1 Eubacteriales bacterium
TATTACGAGAATTTGTGTGCTCTATGGAGGTGCGAAAATGAGTTTTCTTGACAAATTATATTATGGTAACATCAATCCAAATGAAAATAGAAACAGAAAAAAGTTACCATATGAAAAAGCTTTAAAGACCTTTTCTGACATTGAAAGTAAACTGACGAAAGAATTAAACGGTGAAAATTTAAAGCTCTTTAATGAGCTTATAAATGCAAGCGATGAAATAAGCGCTGCAAGCGGTGTTGAGAATTTCAAAATAGGTTTCAGGCTTGGTGTGCTGATGATGTGTGACAGTTTGTTATTTGATAACAGTTTTATTCTGAAGGATATTAAATTATAACGGAGGTATTTCAAAATGAAAAAATCAATCATATCCATCATATCAATCGTATCAGTTTTATTAAGTTCTTTTTCTGCAAGTGCAGCAGAGGTGCCGAGAGAGTCGGCACCCTGCAATGCCACAAATGAAGCAATAATTATTGTTGAGAGTTTTATAGGCGATATTTTAACCGAAGTGCAAAACGGTTTGGGATATGCCGATGCAAGAGCAAAATCAAACCGTATATTCTTTGATGCTTTTCTCAAAGGACAAACAAATGGTTATAGCTACGGTGAACTCGTCGATATAGCGAACTGTGCAATATGGCAGTATCGGGATATGTACCTGCGACCTGATTTTTATGCAAATAACCTTGAAAAAGTCAAAATTGTCATCACTCCCGTTATTGAAGATTATAAATCCGGCAAAATCACTTATGCAGAAGCAGAGTTCAATGCACGAAATAGGATTTATCAATCTGTAAAACCTGATTTTAATCCTGATGTAGAATATATGAAAGATCCTTTGTCAAGAGATATTCCGTCGGTGGATAATAGCTTATTTATACTTGCGAGAAAACTGATTTTAGAAAGTAAATAGTATCAAACAATGCAAAAAGGTGTAGCCGTCATAGCTACACCTTTTTACTTGCGAGTAGGTTTTACATTTACATCGGGATTTATATCACCCTCTATTGTTCCGTTTGCATCTTCAAATGCCTTGATGTTTTCTCTGATTAAAACAAGTACATGACTGTTAACACTTCTGCCTTCATAATCAGCAACATAGGCAATTTTATTTAACATTTCTTCCTCAATTCTTATTGATACACTCTTAATAGCCATAAAATCACTCCAAAATAAATATATTATGTATTTATTTTACCGAAAATGTATGGTATAATGTACCGAATAGATATATAGTATATCTATAATATTTTTATGGTGATGTTATGGAAGATATAAAATTATATACTTGTTGCTTCTTTGGGCATAGAAAAATAACAGAAACAGACGAGTTAAAATCAAAATTATATAACGAAATTGAAACCCTTATAACATATAAGAAGGTTCACACTTTTCTCTTCGGTAGTAAAAGTCAGTTTGATGATTTGTGCTATAAAATAGTTACCGAACTTAAAGAAAAATATCAGCATATAAAGAGAATCTATGTTCGAGCAGAATTCCCTAATATAGATGATAGTTATAAGGAGTATCTGTTGGAAAGTTATGAAGACACATACTATCCTTCAAAAATGATAGACGCAGGAAAAGCAGCTTATGTAGAGCGAAACTATGAAATGATAGATAATAGCAGGTATTGTATATGTTATTATGATGAAAATTATATGCCACCAAGACGAAAAAACAGTAGAAGAGATTTAACTGACTATCAACCAAAAAGCGGAACAGGAATAGCATTTGATTATGCAAGAAAAAAAGAACTCAATATTATAAATCTAAAATAAAACAAGCACGAAAGTATGACATTTCAACTTTCGTGCTTTTGATTGTTTATGGCTATCGTTCAACCAATCCATATTTAACTTTAATTCTTTCAAGCTTGTCTATCATAGGCTCGGATATAAACCACAAGAAAAAGGCAGTTCCGAGTGCATGGATTAAATCAAACGGTATTCCCATAATATAGGCTGCTTCAATCATATCCCAATTTATTTTACTTTGCCACATAATAACAGATGCAGGGTTCATAATCCCACCGTATATTACAAGTGTTGCAACAAATCCGAAGATGCAAAGGGATGATTTTGTCTTACGGAGGAATCCCTTTTTGAAAAGTATTCCTGCAATAAAACCTATAATTCCAAAGGCAAACATCTGCCACGGTGTCCACGGACCTTGTCCAAAGAAAAAGTTTGAAACAAATCCGGTAACTGCTCCTACCAAAAATCCTGTTTCTCCACCAAAGCATACCCCTGCAATTATAACAAGTGCAACAACAGGTTTGAATTGAGGAAGCATAAAGAATGCCGCCCTGCCTGCAACTGCAATGGCACACAATACGCTTATCACAATAAGCTCTCTTGCTTTTGGTTTTCTCGATTCAAACACCATTAGAAACGGTATCATTGTTTCAAGAATGATAAGCAAGCTGATAAAATAATACTTTCTATCACCCAAGAAGAAAACACCAATACAAATGGTAAGCGGAATTAAAAGCAGTATCAGAAATGTTGCAAGGAGTGTTCGTTTTGTCAGTTTTCTGTCTGATTTAGGAACTTGTATTACCTTTATGCCAATATCTTTTTGTGGAAAGAAGCAGAAACAAGAGATTGCAATTTCAATTATTGCAATTATCTGTAAAGCATCAAGACCTAAAAAGCTTACTTTTGAAAATCCCAATATATCAATGTCAGTTATAAAGGATAATGATGTCAGCGCAAAAAGCAAGGCGAAGATACTGCCGTAAATCTTTCTTGCAGGTGTCAGATTTTGTACTTCCTCTTTTTGAGGTTTTATTTCGTTCTGAGCCTTATGTAATTCTATACGCCGTGATTGTCTTTCTTTCTTTTCTATCTTGCCGCCACAAGCAAGGATGATATCTTCTGCCAAAACCGCATCAGGTAGCCTTGTTCTTGCCATACGGTTTGCGGATGTGGTGTAGAAATTCTTACCCTTAAAAAACTCCCTCGGTGTGTCAACTGATGTTATACTTCCATCAAAACAAAGCGCACATCTGTCGGCATACTCTGCACAAAACTCTATGTCGTGCGATACCATAAGAGTGGTGACTCCGTTTGCTTTTAAGTCCAATAAAATATCTGCAAATTCTTCCTTGAAATTTGCATCCATTCCTTTTGTCGGCTCGTCAAGGAGAAGAATTTCAGGCTCCATAAGAAGGATTTTGGCAAGTGCCGCTCGTTGCTGTTCACCGCCTGATAAATCATAAGGATGACTATCCAAAAGATTTTCTATTCTGCAAAGCACAGATATATTTTGCACCTTTTGTTCTTTTTCTACCTTTGACAGTTTCTTATCAGAAAGTATTTCCATCAGATCAAGATAAACTGTTTTCTTCACAAATACGCTCTGCGGATTTTGAGGAAGTACGCCGAGTAGTCCGTTATACAAGCTTTTGATTTTAGAAATACTCTGTCCCTTTATCAGAATATCCCCTCTGTATGGTGTGTTAAGACCTGAAATAAGTGAAAGTGCAGTTGTCTTTCCGGTTCCGTTACCACCAACAAGACAAAACAACTCGCCTTTATGTATGCTCAAATTAAATCCTTTTACTACATCAGGTAATTCTTTTTCGTATCTAAACCAAGCATCTTTAATTTCTATAACTATATCGTTGGTTTCTTTTGATTCATCGCACGGTATCACGGTGGGATCTAATGTGTTTTCCCTTGAATATTCTTCAAGCCAAGTTCTGCCTTCACGAACTGTAAGAGGACAAGTCAAATCATTTGCCACTTCGCCATGAACTCTCATAGGAGTTGGAAGTGCTTTATACATATCGTGATTTTTCTCTTTGAGAATTTTACCGACTTTTTCAGGTATACTATCTGCAATGATTTTTCCATCATCCATTACGACAACTCTGTCCGCCATGGGAAAAGCATCTTCCAAACGATGCTCGGTGAGAATCACGGTTGTGCCAAGCTCACGGTTTATCTTCTCTAATGTTTTTAAGAACTCACCTGCGGCGATCGGATCAAGCTGACTTGTAGGCTCGTCCAATATCAAAACAGAAGGCTGCATTGCCATAACAGATGCAAGATTAAGAAGTTGCTTCTGACCGCCCGAAAGTTCTGTCACCTTCTTATAAAACCAATTCTGTATGCCAAAGAAGGATGCCATTTCGCACACTCTTGTTCTGATTTCGGTTTGTTTATATCCAAGACTTTCAAGTCCAAATGCAAGCTCATGCCATACCTTATCGGTTACAATCTGATTGTCAGGATTCTGCATCACAAAGCCAATGCCTGATGCTTGTTCTTTGGCATCGTAGCTTGACAGATTTTTGCCGTTAAAATAAATACTTCCGCTTATTTCACCATGCGGTGAAAGGGATGATTTTAATAATCTTAAAAGTGTAGTCTTTCCACATCCTGATTTGCCGCAAAGCAGAAGAAATTCGCCTTGATTTACTGTGAAGTTTATATCTTCAAGTGCTTTATCACATCTGTTTGGATAACTAAAACTTAAATTTTCGATCTTAAAGCTTTCCATTTTCTCACCTCCCAAATTTCAATTATAATAGGACTTACACAAAGAAATAAATATGCCACGAATACGCTTATACCAAATACAGAAACTTCTGCCATTTTCATAGATGGGAAGAAACTGAAATACATTCCTCCCATTAAATATCCTGCAAATGTATATATACCTAAAATCAAAATGCAAATAAGTGCTTTTTTATCTCTCTTATCAAATGTAAATATTGAAAACGCAGTTCTGCCCGGTATTCCATAGCCACGGGATTTCATACTGTCGGCAGTTTCAATGGCGTTCTCTAAAGACCACGTTGTCATGATTGACAGTATATTAAGTCCATTTTTTGCACGTTTTATGATACTACCATTTGAAACATCACGCCCCATACACCGTTGGGCATTTGTTACCACTTTAAGCTGTGAAGCAAACTTCGGTACAAAGCGAAGTGTCATTGAGATTACAAGTGACATTGCCGGAATAATTTTACCGAAGAGATAAATAAACTTATCGCTTGTCATAACCTCGTTGTAGCAAGAAAAATGACAGATAACACTCACAATCATTATAGCAGCACAAAGTCCGTAAATAATTGATTCAAGTGTCAACGGATTTCCGCTTGGCAGATAATCTATGATGGTAACTCCCTCGTGATTGAAGGCAGGGTTTATAAGTGCCATCATAAGTAGCATCGGAATCATATATATTAAGTTTGTTTTTATTGCATTTTTGCCCTTCAGCATCACAGAATATGTAAAACCGCTTACAAGTGAAATACATAGGCACACAGGATGCATGAAAAAGCAACTGAAACCGATTACAAATATGAAGTACACGAAATTTACAATCGGATGATATGTTTTAAATTCGTTCATATTAAAATTCAATTCCTTCTCGTGGTGAAACACCTTTTGTATATGGGTGGCTTATCTCCTTGATTTCAGAGATATAGTCTGATACATCTGCTATTTTTTCTGTTAGGTTGTGTCCGGTAAGTATTATTTCACAATGTGCTTTAAACTCTGCAAGTAATTCTAACAAATTATCTTCGCCTATATAACCGTATTCTACTGCATCGAGTATTTCATCCAAAATAATCATTTGATAATTGTCTGCTTTATTTTTTGTATCTTTGAAAAGAAGTTTGTTGTATGCTTTTGTAAGTGCAGGTGTACGGTCTTTATTTCTGTTGTCATAAAGTTCATATCGTTCATCGGGACATAAAACATCTATGCCTTTGATTTCACTCAAAACATTAAATTCTGCAGAATCATTATTCTTTAGAAACTGCACAAATAATACCTTGTTACCGCATCCGGCACATCTCACAGCCGAGCCGACAGCAGCAGTTGTTTTACCTTTACCATTTCCAAAATATGTTTGTATCATAACATAATCTCCTGACTTAATTTCCGTTCCTTGCAGAATAGTGACCACCCACGTCATTTCCTAAGTCGCAGGTATATACCCATTCAACTTTATCTCCTGCTTTAAGCTGATAACGTGAGCAACCATAATTAGGGAACCAATCATTGACCTTATACATCCAACCTGAAAGTTCTCCGCAGTCGAATTCATAAAGGTTTGCTATGCCTTCAATATATGCACTGTTATATATGGGCGTATTCTCAAATTCCATATGTATTTTATTTCGCTTCATTTCTCGAACAAGCACATTGAACACGCTTTCGCCCTCATAGAATGTAACGGTCTTTTCAGCAAATATCACACCGTCTTTAGGGACGATATCAACCTTCTCGCTATCGAGCCATCCAATGTTTTGCAAAATCGTATCGCATCTGACAGATAAGGTGCAGGTAAGCTCTTTATCTGTAATTACTGCATTTTCAGGCTCAATAGGTATCGGTTTTCCTTCAGGAACAGGATCGGTTCTGTATTGGTCTTTGCCCGTAACCTCATTTATAACCATTCCTTGTTCTTCGGAATATTCTTCGTTGCTTTGCTTTATTTCAGCAGAAGATGGTGTTTCTTTGGCAGAACTTTGTGTACTTTCAGCAATTTTCTCTGCCATAGCAATCTTTTCTGCGGAAGTCATAGGAGTTCCATCTTGTTTTTGCGGTTTATTTTCCTCAGCAGCAGGTTCGTTTTCTTCCTTTACCGGAATGTCGCTGATAACTTTTTCTGCTTCTTTTATTTCTTCTTTTGTAGGTTCGTCATTTTGAACTACTGAAGCTGTTTCCTTAGGCTGAGGGGTCCACCCACGAAGTCCCGGTGCATCACCGCCATACCAAAAGACAAACGCTAATACGATTGCGATAACAATACCTACTATTATTTTGTTTTTATGTTTGCTCATCTGAGTCCTCCTTAAAGCAGTTTTGCAGACAAAAGCATATTGTAAAGCATAGATGCTATTTCTGCTCTTGTAACCGCTTCTTTAGGCTTTATATCCATAACGCTGTCATCAAGAATTTTTTCATTGTAGCAAAAAGCAAGTGAACTTTGTGCCCAACTTGATGCTTTTACATAGTCAAAGAACTGTGCCAAGCTATCACGAATGCTAAGTGCGTCCATTTCTGTATCCATTCCGCAAAGTTTTGCCGCCCTCGTAACCATTACTGCCGCTTCTTCACGGGTTATTGTACCGTTAGGGTTAAATTCATTTTCGGATACACCTTTTATTATTCCATAGGAGTATGCAGTACCCACATAGTTATAAAACCAATCGTTTGTTGTTACATCCTTAAAAATAACGTTGCTCTTCTGCGGTAGTCCAAGACCTCTTGCAATAATGGTTGCAAATTCTGCTCGTGTCATAGTGCTTTCAGGCTCAAAACTATTTTCTGTTTTGCCGTTTATAATTCCTCTTGATGCTAAACTTTCAATGGCTGTTTTATCTTTGTGCCCGACAATGTCTGCAAAGGTCTTACCGGGGTTTGAGATGTTCATTTTCTTGACATCTGCATTTTTTTCAGCAAGTCCTACCGCATCTGAGTTAACATTAAGCTTTTTTGCATCACTCATATCATAAAGTGTGTTTCTTCCTTCGTTTGCACGTTTTAATGCGACAAGAGCATAAAAGCATTGTTCTGTTGCCATTAAATTTGTAGAATCTTCGTGTATATGCTTAAATCCTTTTCCGCTATCATAGTATGTAAACAGATTATCAAGCACAGACTTTTCGTTTTTTACGAAACGTACATCATCAACCGAGATTCCAAGCTCGCAAAGGGCAACAAGCACTTGAACACAACTCTCGGAGGTTTCAACTTCATAACTTGAAAACCCGCCGTTTTCTTTCTGCATATTGGATAAGCAATCAAGTGCTTTTTCTGTTGCTGTCTTTACCTTTTCATTATTCTGATAATTTGAAAGAGCCTGAAGTGCCATACCTGTCACATCAGGATCAGCCACATCTCCTGATAATGCCCATCCGCCATCGGGGGTTTGCTTTTCGAGAATATGGTTTATATACATTTCTCTTGTTGCCTGAACCTTTGCGTTTGGGTTATTTGGCATATCATAGTTTCCACTATCAAGTGCAATGAGTGCCCATATAGCTCCGTTTACACCTTGCCATATAGTTTTTTCATAATCCCCAAGCGGTGTTAAAAGGTTGTAGCCTGCAACATTTTGAGGGTTCTTACCAATAGCTGTGAGAGCAACAATTACTCTTGAATATTCTGTATATTTTTTGTTATGAAGTACGCCACCGCAGTCTTTTACATATCTTGTAACCTGCTGATAATAATTCTCAAAATATTCATCGGGGATATCCATATCGCATCTGGCAAGTCCCAAAACCGCCCATTCGCCACCAATGGAGCCAACTTGCGGCTCTTTTACAGTTTCATATAAATAATTTCCAACACTTTCTAAAGTAGCATTTACTTTGTTGTTATCAAAAGCCAACACTTCTGATGAAAGGCTGAAAAGAATTGACAAAGTTAAAATTATTCCTATAAATTTCTTCATTCTTAACGCTCCTTTAAAACGGCAATAGCGAGCAGTCAGTTTTTGTAACCGACTGTTCGCAACTTACCGTAAATTATTATTTTGCTACATTCTCACAAAAACGCATGAGAATCGCCGCAACCTGAGCACGGGTTGCCGTAGCTTTCGGGGAAAGTGTGGTTTCGCTAGTACCTTTTACAAGTTCTGTTTTGTTAGCCCAACGAATTGCATCAAGTGCCCAATCGCTTATATCTGCTGTATCTGCAAAGCTTGAAATGTCTGCCTTAATAGTTACATCATAATCCTGCATTTTTGCAAAACGGTAGATAATAAGTGCCATTTGTTCACGAGATATATCACTATCGGGTGCAAACTCTGTTGCACTAATACCACTAACAATCCCATTTGCAGCCGCCCAGGCAACCGCATCAGAGTACCACTGACCTTTAGCTACATCTTTAAAGTTATGTGTGCTTTCAACACTTTCAGGCTTTGCCATTCTGTAAAGAACAGTTACAAGCATAGCTCTTGACATTTTACTTTCAGGCTCAAACCCGTTATCTGTGCCTTGCATAAGATTATTCTCATACACATACTTTACGCAATTATAATGCCAATCGTCTTTTTTAACATCGGCAAAGGTGGTTTCTGTGAAAGCAGGTTTTTCCGGGGTTTCGGTTTCTTTGCCGGTTTCTTCTGTTTTTGTTTCCTCTTTATCATCCTTCTTTTCATCCTCTGTTTTGTTGTTTTTATTTGCAGAAGAGGAAGAAGAACCTGAATAGAAAGGATCGCCTATATCTGCACCTAACTGACAAGTATATTGCCACTTGATTACATCGCCGTTTTTTACTTCAAACTCGGATGCACCATATTCAATAAATGTCTTATTGAGTGTAATCATCCAACCGGAACCGACACCTGCATCAAATTCACCAAAAGAATCATAGCTAATTCCTTTAAGAGTAAAATCACCGATTGATGCAAGATAAAAACCGCTTTTTGTAGTGCCTGTATGCTGATATGTGAAATCCATTGCATCAAGCAAACGAAGAGTTACATCTGCAACTGTGTCACCTTCGGTAAACGGCACTCGTTTTGAAGAGATAATTGTTCCAAGAGCCTTCGGATAAGTCACATTAGATTCGCCCTGCACTCGTTTTCCGTTGTCCGTAAAGCTGATATTTACATATCCGTCAATCTCATCGCCCGAAATATCCCATTCTGTAGAAGGAGTCGACGAAGATGAGTTTGACTTTTCTTTTACTGTGAGAGTAACAGTATGTGCATCGCTTTCTGTTTCATTGTCTTTTGCAACAAAGGTTATAGTATACGTTCCTATGCTATCCGGTGTGAAAGTATAATAAGCATCTTCCACCGTAATTGCTTCACTGTCATTAACTTTTACTGTATATATCAAAGAGTCGTTATCACGGTCCACAAAAACCTTTGACATACTCAGGGCGTATGTGCCTCCAAGATTAAGTGTTGCGGTTTTAGGTGCATTTTCACGGATATACGGTGCTGTGTTATCACTTGGAAGCATCCCTGACTTTACAGTAATATCAGGAAGTATGCTACGGGTGTGAAAAGATGTTTCGCTTCCTCTTGTCAGTCCTCCGCTATCCGGAATATTGCGGTGGCTTTCCCAGTCATCAGGAAAAGCAGTAACACCAATTACTCCGAGACCGATATATCCGTCTGTAAGAGTAAATTCAGTTTCTTCGGTGTTTTCGGGAACAGTAAACTTTACAGTTGTACCTTCTTTAGAGAAGTTGTATTGTTTGCCTTCGCTTTTTATGATTTCTTCGCCATAGCTGTAATGAAGATGTATTGCACCATCACCGTCTGTATTGTTCTTGTATCCGGGATTATATGTACCTGCAATTTTTGCAACGGGGGTATGAACTCCGATAAGTGTAAGGCTTACTTCGTCACCTGCCTCTATAGGCTTTCCCGGATGTGTATTGTTTTTGACCTTAAGTTCAACCTTGTCACCGCGAACTATTTTGTACGCAATTCCCGTATCAGTAGTTACACGGATAATGTTGTTGCCCGATACAATCGGTGCAGTATATACACCGTCTATTGCTTCAAGAACAGTATAGCTTTCACCTTTATCTCCTGATACTGCGACTTCGGTTATATTTCCTTCCGCAAAAATGGGAGAAAGTTTGATTTCTCCGTTTTCACCAATGAAGTAGAGTGTGTCAAGCTCGCTATCCCACGGTTTTTTGTTTGCTTCTGCATAAACCATACTGCCTGCACTTGATTTGCTTTCAATTCCAAAGTCAACACCGGGAGTGTCTGCACCAACAGTAACTACAAAAAGTCCACATCGTGAAGGATCGCTTGCGCCGTACAATCCGTCAAAAGAACTTCCGGTTATTTCTATCGCATCATATGTAACCTCAACAACCGCTGTACCTTCTCCGATTGCAGTAAGCTTTTGCCAATTTCCGCTGCCGTTGGTTGTAGGCTGATTTTCGATAGGCTCAAGACTAATTACATCCTCGCCCGAAAGAATATTAAAATGGAAATCGGGTTCAATGATATGGTTATTGTAAGTAAGGTCAATAATCTGCCATGTTCTGTATGCTTTTATGGTTTTAGCTTCGCCAAGTTCTAAAGAAAGATGGTTTTGCTGATTGATATTAAGAAGTACGCTATCATCACCAACAATTGCCGCATCGGAGGTTTCTGTAAAATAGTCGGTTCTGTCTGTTGGGAGATTATCATCTTCGGTGTGAAGCACCGTCGCAGAATTTCCTATTTTAAGATATCCTGCTTTTGTGATTTTACCTTCCATTGATACACGATAACTAAGACCGCCGTCTGCCGCAAAGTAGTGTGTGGATGTACCGTTTCCATTATCTACTGTTGCAAGGGGTTCATATACCGTATGCACAAAGTAGTTGTTCTGATATTTAAATAATTTTGCCACAGCACCCGTTGTTGTTATAACTGTTTTTGGGTTTTTATACGGTACTTTAATCGTTATTTTATCTACATCTTCGGTTATGTTAATCGTTTCTGTTTTAGCACTATATACTGATGAATTTTCAGGCGATCCCGTAAATGCGTATTCTGCTTCGGGTATCAAAAGGAATTTGCCACTATCTCCAACTGCTTTATAGTCACCGTAAGAAACACCAAAAGTACCTGAAATCACTTCATCGCTGAAATCAATAATTTCTGTCTGTAGTTTGCATAGTTTTGCAGTGTATCCGCTCGACGCAGGAATTGCCATACCGCCATAACTTTCATCACGAACAGAAATCAGAGAAACATTTTGAGGAACAGATACAGAATAGGCTGTGTTTCCGTCTGCCGATTCACCTTTTACGAATGTAAGTGCATCGCCAATAACGTCTATTCCGTTTTCATCATAGCCGTTTGTAATATAAAATGCCGGAGCAATGTCATCGGGAAGTAATACCGACATATCATATGTTTCTTTTGAGTTTGTTACGTTAAGTGTAACCTTGTATGAATCTGCAGAGGTTGCCATAAAGTCACTTGCAAAAAATTCGAGCTCGTAAGTTCCCCCAAGCGTAGGAGCAAAGCTGAAGTTTGTATCTGCCGATACTGCATCTTCGCCGTTTATCTTTACACTAAAGCTAAGATCATCACCATCTGCATCAGAAAAGATAGGTGCAAGGTCGAGCGAGAAACTTTCTCCTGCAATAATTTCAGTCGCAAAAGGCTCATTCTGACTTTCTGTAAGTGCCGGAATCTCGTTTTGGACAGCATAACTTATAGTATAGGTTGTGTAGTTATTGCTTGTAGCTTTCGGCTTGGAGTTATAAAGATAAAGTGTCTTTTTTGTCATCCCACCCGAAAGTACAGATGCATACGCAGTAGTTGTTCCCACACCCTGATTAAATGCATTGCTACCCGAAATAAACGGCAATTTACCGTCACTTGTTTCAGTTTGTGTTAAATCAAATGTGGCAGTAATCTTGCCATTGATATCATATGAACGAGGCAAGGAGACAACAATATTTTTATCTTCAAGCGATGCTGAAAGCCCATCAATTTTATTTCCGTCCTCGCCTGTAAACTCTACAAAGTTTACACTTCCGTTGGAGGTTATAATATTAAGCCATAATCCGCTTTTTATTTCAGTTACTTTAACTGTAACCGTCACATAATCGGGGCAATCGCCCGTATCGTTTGAAGCACCGAAAACGAGAGAGTGCGTTCCTCCGATATCACTCTTGAATGTATAAATATTGCTTTCAAGCAAAGTTTTTTCTTCACTGTTTATAAGATAATAGTGCTTTGCAAGATTGAAATAGTCGTTCAGGTCAATTTCTATACCAACGCCATTATATGTTTCTTTGCTGTCTGCTTCTATAATTCGTTCAGGCAGAATTTCAGGTGCTTCGGCTAAATAAAAATTGATAGTGTAGGTACAACTTCCTTTGAGGGAACTTATATATTGCCCTGTAAGAGTCATATTAAGATGAGCTTCTCCGTTATTAAGCTTAACCGTGTCTGTATGACCACTCATTGTGCATCTGTTTAGTGATGTGCCGAATTCCACAGTAATTTCGGCACCGGGATTTGTGAAACCGTCAAGGACTATATCTACTGTTGTGCCATCTTCTGTTGCTTTTTGGACATTTGCTCCGCTGATTTTGATATTTGTTGCCTTTGCGTAGTATCTTGAATATGTATAAACATCTTTATCAGTTATGTCGATAACATTATCCGTAACATCAAGAGTGGGGATTTCTGTTACTGTTATGGTTGATATATTACTTGAAACAGTCAATCCTTCGCAGGATGCTGTTGCATAGTAATAAGTTGTGCCGATTCCATCCGTTGAAGGGGTAAAGTTTTTATCAGTTGCACCATCAATAGCTTCACCGTTTTCTGCATTTTTCTCCGCATTTTTATACCATTGATAAATAACTTCATCTTCGGTTATGCCGGTGTACTCTACATCAAATGTTAAATCTGTTGCAGTTTTACCTTGAATGTATTTTACCTCGTATTCATTAAGGTTTGTATTTATTTTGAGGGATGGAGCTTCTACCGTCACCATTGCTATATTACTTGTTTTAGTTAAATCATCGCAGGATGCAACGACATAATAATATACAGTACCGATTTCATGTGTATCGGGAGTAAAGCTTTCCTCGATTGCTCCGTCTATAGCCTCACCATTTTCTGTGCTCTTTTCGGTGTTCTTATACCACATATACGTTACGGTATTTTCGGTTTCACCGCCAATACACGCCGCCGAAACTGTCAAAGGTAATGACGGCTTATCCTGAACATATATGATTTCGGTTTCGGAAAGATTTGAGATAAACTTTAATGCAGGTCCGGAAGGTCCTTCGGTGGTAAAATTGATAGTATAAGTGCCACCTGCAACAGCCTGGGGTCCCATAGCTACTCTGAACTGATAGTTCATTGTTCCTTCGCCATTTTCTAAAGTGCAGGTATTTCCCATATGTTGCAATATCCCTTGACCGCTTCCCACTAAGCCTGCCTGCAGTTTTGCAGACGGATCAACATCTGCTGATAAGACAATATCTATTGTGTTATCATTCTGCTCAGCACTTACAATAGATACCGGTTCATAAGTTCCTTGGAAATAAACTTCCAAATGCTTCAAAGTATATGGTCCGGCTTGTGTATCGGTAATATCTACATTGTTACCGTTAACCGGCAAGGACGCCGCAATGGTCATAGGCATCATACCAATGACCATAACAAGTGCCAAAAGTAAACTTAAAATCTTCTTCAATTTGTTTCATTCCTTTCAATTCATCACTTTTATTGCTTGCGTTTTCACCTCCGTAGCCGCAGGCAATAAAAAAACTGCGGCAATTTTTCTTTGAAAAATTACCACAGCTGAGTTTTTCTGTGATGAATCACAATTCAGATGAGAATATGGGACAAAGCCCTGAAATATTACATTTCAGCACCTCAATCTGAAAACATCATTCCTATGCAAATGAGCACTTACGGAATAACATCAAAGCAGGTCTTGTGACTCGCACCATATAGACAAATCTGTCCGCATTTTCATATCCTGCCTTCTCAGTTTCCCAATGACTATCTTTCGATAACGGATATAAAAACATTTGATGCACACACCGACAGTTAACCGCAGGGGATTCTCACCCCATTCCCTTTCCACTGATTATGCCTTGCTTATGAGCTTTTACGACATAATCAACACTCTGTGTGAATGTATTGAATTAAGAATATCATATTCTTTGTACTT
The DNA here is from genome assembly GCA_045631825.1 of Eubacteriales bacterium. Classification (GTDB taxonomy): domain Bacteria; phylum Bacillota; class Clostridia; order Oscillospirales; family CAG-382; genus UMGS1387. Next base: position 14,651 of record JAZQVQ010000097.1, read on the forward strand.
ACTCAATGCTATATCTATGCAGAAAGTTTGCAAATATTAACATTTTTGCAAAGAATCGATATTATGTCATAAATTCTATCACATATTTGACAAAAAATCAATGCACAAAACAAATATATTTTATTCAAAAACAAATATTTTGGTATTGCAAATCCGACAATGCTTTTGTATCTATATAAGCGTTGATGTTTCATTCACATTGCATCTGTTGACAGAACTTTATGAATTTGATAAAATATTTTTGAAAGTAGGAACATTTTATATATTGTTATGTCGTTATTTATTAGAGAACACTATTCTCGGAAAGGAAGTGAATGAAAAATGGATATGAAGGTACATCTCCCGGTAGCTACTCTGCCATTAGACAATGGGTGTGAGTATTATTACTTTAATTCACAGTTCTTACCTATCTTTTACAGAATCCCAAAAGAAATTTTGGAAATCAGAGGTAAAGAACTTATGTGGATTCCACGAACGCCGGCATCAGCCTATTACGATGCAGAGGTAATAAGATTTATTGAAAGCGATATTTTTCTAAAGGGAGTCATAGACTGTGTTGCATATATGGTGTGGCCGTATTTGAATGTAAGTCCTAAAATGGAAGTCTACTCAAGTTTTGATCCGGCATGGATAGTCGCATACAGTCTGTCAATATGGGTAAAGGGGTTTATTGACTATGACGGAATGTGGGATGGAAGAGAATTAAAATCACAAGTTGATTCTTTTCTGCATTTTCATTATCCGTATATACCAATGGAAGAATCACAGAAGCGGCTTTCATATATCGTTCCGCAAGTTATGAAGCAATACAACATCGACAAAGTGATTGAAGTTATAAAAGAATACCGCTGCTTTGAAGATTTTGTTGATAATTGGGAAAGCAATCAAAAGATTGATTTTACTCGCAAATGGTATCATACCCGAACCAAGCACCCTACTGTATCGCTTGATGCTGAAATCGAACAATATGCCAAGTATAATAATGGGCAGGAGTTGGACTTTGAAGATGTATCCGCAAATGCCGAAGAACAAGTTATATCAGAGGTGATGATAAAGCAATTTATGGATAGCTTATCGGAAAAGGACAGAAAAATACTTAAAATGAGATTGGAGGGATACACGCAAGAAGAAATCGCAGACGAGCTTGGTTATAAAAACCATAGCGGAGTACAAAAACGAATAACAAAGATAGGCTTAGCTTATCAGGAATTCACCAAAGTTGATTTAGGCTTTGATGAAGAAAACTAATACATCTATTGATGATAAATCGGTAGGTGTATTTTTTATGCTCAAAATTAGATATACAGGAGGAATTTTACTATGAAGAAAATTCAGAATTTGCAAGAAAAAATAACAATCAAAAAATCAATGGAGGGTAACCGCTACAGAGTGCTTACCTACAACGGAGTAAAGTACAAAGAACCATATTTTACAGGACAAGAACTTGGCTGGGTTACAGATGTACTATGGGATGAGCAAACAAAGACATATATTTTGCTTATCATAACTGTCGGTGGATATAAGTTGTGGCTGACAATCAATAAAAAGGTTGCTAAATATTTTGATCCTATGAAATTAGAGAAAAATGCACCCGTATATTTCTGCATCTATCAATGTAGAAAATTCAAAAAAGATAGAGTCCCATATAACATATACGAAATATGGTATGCACCCGAAGAACTTGAAGGTTATAAGAAACCTGAACCGGTTCAGGAAGACTAAAGTATGTCCGGTACTGTAACAAGCAGGGAACTTGTGTACCACAAATTCCGAAAAAGGCGGGACTTCCTTTGGGAAATCCTGCCTTTACCCTTTGGGGAGTTCCCCAATCCCCCCTGAAAAATTTTATGTTAGGAGTGATAATTTTGAAGGAGAGAAAAGTACAGTTAAAAATGCGAGCTACCGAAAAAGAAAAGGTTCGCATAGAAAACAAAGCCAAGAGATGTGGCTTGTCGGTTTCTGAATATTTGAGAAAGAGAGCTTTGGGATATTCTCCCAAGACTCTTTTGCCTGAAATCTTTTATGAATTTACAGAAAAGATTGGCGTTTTGTATGAAGCCCTCGGAACTCTGAACAGTACCGAACTTCAAGCAGAGGTGTTAAAGCTGCTTGATGAAATTTATGCAAAGCTTCTTGTAACAGATAAAGGCAAGGGCGAAAGCGAGAGTGATGATTAAATGGCTACTACGGGATTTTGGCCTGTCAAAGGCTCATTAAAGGATGTTGTAAAATATGCAGAAAATCCTGACAAGACCACTAACCCGAAATATCTCGATGATGACTTGGCAGCGGCTCTTAAATATGTATCAAACGATGATAAGACGGATAAGCAATTATTTGTCGGAGCTATCAACTGCCCACCCGTAAGAGCCTATGAACAAATGATGGCAACGAAACGCCGACACGGAAAAACAGGCGGTAATGTAGCGTATCACGGTTATCAAAGTTTTAGGTCAGGGGAAGTTACACCTAAAGAAGCTTTTGAGATAGGACTTGAAACTGCACGGCGTATGTGGGGTAAAGATTATGAGATTGTTGTTACTACGCATTTAAACACCGATAATCTTCATAACCATTTTGTCATAAATTCCGTTTCATTTAAAACGGGACTTAAATTTGAAAACCATATTTCAGACCATAGGCGGCTAAGGGAAATATCTGATGCAGTATGTAAGGAATGCAGAAAGTCGGTTATTGAGGGAGCAAAATTTTACAATGCCGACAGAAATGCTTATTGGATACATAAGCGTGGCGGTAAAACTCATAGGGATATTCTTCGTGAAGATGTTGATTTAGCGATAAAGCAAGCCGGGAATCTTTTGGAGTTCGAACGGATAATGGGCAACTTCGGATATACGTTCAACCGCAATATTATGACGGAGCATCCGTCAGTTATTGCAAAAGGTTGGAAAAGAGCTGTCCGAATTGACAGTTTGGGCAAAGACTATACAAGAGAAAGAATAATAAAACGAATTGCCGACAATAAAATTTTTGTGAGTTCATTTGGTAAAAGTGAGCGTGTTCAAAGAACAAAACCGAAGCACACTCCGCTTATGGAGCTTGAGTATCAATTACGGCGTGTTAAATATATGGATACTGTTGAAGCTTTATTTTATTTACTGTTGGAACTCTTAAAGCCAAGCACACCAAAACCAAACTACACACCGCCGTTATCTCCTGTATTGAGGCAGGAATTAAGAAAATTTGAACAATATCAAAAACAGTTCAGGCTCTTGCACGATGAACAAATCAACACCGTGCCGGAGCTTGAAGCATTTATAGGCAAATTATCAATGCAGATATCCGAGCTTGAAGAACAACGTTCAAAGACCGATAACAAACGCAGACGAGCTAAAACCGACAATGATAAAGAAATGTATTTAGCAGAAATCAGAGGTATATCCGCACAAATAAAGCCTATACGGGATAAGCTCAAAATCGCAAAAGCGACTTTGGAAACAATTCCGAAGATTGAAAAACTCTTTGATATTGAACGAGAAATGGAAAGAAAAGTTATACAGAAAGAAAGGAGCAAAGAACGATGAAAAATATGCAAAAACTTGATGTAACAAAATTAAAGGAATTTGAGAACCATCCTTACAAGGTAAAGCACGATGATGAAATGGAAATGCTGATCGAGAGCATAAAAGAACACGGGATTTTATCTCCCATCATCGTAAGACCGCTTGAAAATGGTGAATACGAAATAATCTCAGGGCACAGAAGATTGTTTGCAAGTAAACGGGCAGGACTTACAGAAGTTCCTGCTCTTATTGTTGAAATGGACAGAGATAATGCAGCAATAGCTCTTGTTGACAGTAATCTGCACAGAGATAACATTTCGCCAAGCGAAAAAGCCTTCGCTTATAAATTGAAGATGGAGGCTATGAGCAGACAAGGATATAGGTCAGATTTAACTTCGGGACAACTTGTCCCGAAGTCGGATGATAACCGAACATCTGCTGAAATTGGTGAAGCGTATGGTGAAAGCTACAAGACGGTTCAAAGATATATTCGTCTTACATACCTGCACCCGAAACTTTTGGAATATGTTGACGAAGGTCGGATTGCTTTTACTCCGGCGGTTGAACTTTCATACCTTAATGACATTGAGCAACAAGACCTCATACAAACCATCGAGAGTGAGGATTGTACTCCGTCATTATCTCAGGCGGTTCGGATGAAAAAGTTAAGTCAGCAAGGCTTACTTGACGATGACAAGATTCTCGAAATTATGTCAGAGGAAAAAGCCAACCAAAAGGAACGGATAAAAATCCCGACAGAAAAATTACGGAAATACTTTCCAAGAGATTTTTCTGCATCTCAAATTGAAGATGCCATCATCAAAATGTGTGAAGCGCAGTATCGCAAGAAGCAACAACAGAAAGAAAGGTAAGGTGAATTTATATGACAAAGAAAATATCAATACAACCTGTTCCAATTATTGTGGTCGATAGAGCAAAAGTTGATGAAAACGAAAGCTTTGAAAACCTCAAATACTATCTTGATGCTAACAAAAGGCAACGCCACAAAGTAAAATATCCGCTTAACGAGCTTAATTTTACAACTAAAATCGGCAATACGGAATACGAGGTGTCTACAAGCTTTGATTTGTCAGGGAAACAAACTTTATTGGAACAGTTTAAAAAACTTATACTTTCATAAAATTGTAGAACTTTGTCGGGCATTGTATAATGGGTACACCTTATGCAATGCTCGGTTTAGTTTAGGAAGGAGATTTAGAATAAAATGAAAAAACAAACCGAAAGCATAGAAAAAATTACCGCCCTTTATTGCAGACTCTCA
>JAZQVQ010000098.1:0-3550 GCA_045631825.1 Eubacteriales bacterium
TTATTCATTAAAGAAAGCCCTGCTTGATAAAAAAATATTAGAAAAGGCTCAGGGTAAAGCGATTTTTTGTGCACTTGCCGCCACTTTTATAGGCTCTGTCCGGTACGTAAGCTCGGGTTTTAAAATGTACGATTTAATTGCAACCTTGGCATATGTGTGTATAAGTACGTGTACCTGTACACTTTTTGATGTATTTTTGTCACAAAACAGAAGCAGAGTGAGTAATGTAAGCTATACTTTTTCACTGCTGTCACTTTGTGCCTGCAGTGTTTTGTCAATTTCACATATTACTCCTTTCGGAGTAAATGTGTCACTTGTTTGTGCGTGCCTGATAACTCTGTTTTTTGCCAAGGTAAACGGACCGATATATGCGTGTGTGTGCGGATTTGTAATGGGCTTTGCGTGCGGAGATACTTTGATTTCGGCGATAGCAGGGGTTTTCGGTCTGCTCTGCGGACTGGTATTTACATATAGCTGTTACGGCGGAATAATTGTTTATTTTATTTCCGGCATTGCTTCAAGCCTGTATATTCTCGGTACCGACGGATTTTTGAACAGTGTCCCTGAAATTATAACTGCAGGACTTTTGTTTATACCGCTTTCAAGGTTTTCTCCGGCATTTTTGTTTGTGTATCCTCAAAAAGATAATAGTAGACAAGCCACAGAGCCGTTCAGAAAGGACGAGTTTGAACGTATTTCGGATTCGCTATCGGGACTGTCCGATATTTTCTTTAAGTTGTCGGATATGTCAAAACACCCATCGCAGAGTGAAACAAAAAGTATGCTCGACTCGTGCTTTGAAAGCGTTTGCTCAAACTGCTCAATGTCAGGATTGTGCTACGCAAAAAAGCAGACAGACAAGCAGGACTTGTACCAGAAAATAGTTGCAAAATTGTATACAGGTACACTGAAACACGATAACTTAAACCATTTTTTGCTTGACAAGTGTATACACTCTGAAAAACTGTGCAGTGCAATTAATAAAAATTATACCGAACTTGAGTTTTCACACCTCAAACAAGACAGAACACAAAATATTGCAGGACAGTATAGTGCTGTTTCAAGACTTATAAAGACCACAGGACAAAAAAAGAACGAGAATCAATCACGTAATACAAGGCTTGAAAAGGCAATTTCCGATTTTCTGACTAAATATTCCATGCCATTTTCACACGTTTATGTTTTCGGTTCAAGAGATATAAAAATTTCTATTCACGGAATAAGTGCCGACAGAATTCCGTTTACTTCTGACGAGTTTTCACGCCATATATCAAAAATCTGTAATATGGCAATTTCTCAGCCGTCCTTTGACATATCCGACAGTGCAAATATGATAATGCACTTTGAGCGATGTGATTGCATAAACATTTCGTTTGCACAGTGTGCTTACGCAAAGGATGGCGGTGATGTCAACGGAGATACCATCAGCTTTTTTGAGAATCAAAACGGGTACTTTTATTCGCTTATAGCAGACGGTATGGGAAACGGCGAAAATGCTGCAAATGCATCGAGGATGTGCAGCGTTTTTCTGGAAAAAATGCTTTGTGCGGGAACCCATAAGAACGTATGCCTTGAAATGCTCAACAATCTGCTCTTGTCGAAAAACGACGAGACCTTTTCAACGGTAGATTTGCTGGAAATTGATAAATATAACAGCAGTGCAAATTTCATAAAAGCAGGTGCAGCACCGACGTTTGTTTTACGAAACACAAAGCTGTATAAGATTTTTTCTGAGACACCGCCAGTCGGAATTATACACTCATTCAATGCCGAAAATACAAAGTTTTCTCTGGAAAAAGGCGACATTATTCTCATGATGTCCGATGGAATTATACAGCCTTCGGATGATGCCTTGTGGCTTTCTGAAATAATACATATAGATGCACAAAATGATCCGTCACTGCTTGCTCATCAAATTCTCGAAAAAGCCAAAACCATAAATACAAGAAAAGATGATATGAGTATTGCCGTTATAAAGATAATCTGATGCAAAAAAACACTTATGTTACTTGTTGTGGCATGAGTGTTTTTTGAATATGTGTTGAAAAATTGGTTATTTTATGGTATTATGATTTCAACGAAGATGAATTCAGCGATATAAATTCCTGACGGAATTTGCGATATGTACTTTGCACGCTTATTTCACACCCCAAATGGAAAAAGGATGATATTATGAATTACAGAAAAGACAAATACGGAAACGACTTGTCAATTTTAGGCTTTGGATGTATGCGTTTTCAAACTAAAATGGGCAAAATTGATATGGAAAAAGCACAACGTGAAATAATGCTCGCATACGAAAATGGTGTAAACTATTTTGACACTGCCTACATTTACCCCGGAAGTGAGGCTGCTATCGGAGAAATTTTTGAAAAAAATTCAATAAGAGATAAAATAAATATAGCAACAAAGCTTCCGCATTATCTCATCAAAAATCACGAAACTCTCGAGAAACTTTTTGCCGAGCAGTTAAACCGCCTGCGTACAAATTATGTCGACTATTATCTTATGCATATGCTTACCGACATTGACGCATGGAATAGAATGAAAGAGCTTGGGATACAAGAATGGATTGCCCAAAAGAAAGCAAGCGGGCAAATACGCCAGATAGGGTTTTCGTATCACGGCAATTGCGAAATGTTCTGCCGCCTTGTCGATGCTTACGACTGGGATTTTTGTATGATACAGTATAACTATATGGACGAACATTCACAGGCAGGCAGACGTGGATTGAAATACGCAAATTCAAAAGGTATACCGGTTTTTGTAATGGAACCTTTAAGGGGAGGCAAGCTTACAAATAATCTTCCGGAACAGGCAAAACGTATATTTTCAGAGTATAAAACCAAGCATACACCTGCTCAGTGGTCATTCAGATGGCTGTGGAGTCAACCCCAGGTCACTGTGGTACTTTCGGGTATGAATTCCAAAGAAATGATTTTGGATAATATTAAAACTGCCTCACAAGTTCAAATCGGCGAAATTTGTCACGAAGACGAGGCAATGCTGCAGAGAGTAAAAGACGCTATTAACTCAAAAATGAAGGTGGGGTGTACAGGATGTGGCTACTGTATGCCATGCCCGAAAAATGTGGATATTCCCGGAACCTTTGCTGCGTATAACAGACGTTTTTCCGAGGGTAAGTTTGCAGCCTTGAGGGAATACGTTATGTGCACGACACTTCGTAAAACCTCAACTGCGGCATCAAACTGCGTAGGCTGCGGAAAATGTGAAAAGCACTGCCCTCAGAATATTCAGATAATAAAAAGCTTAGGCGACGCAAAAAAAGAACTGGAAGGACCGGTATATAAAATATTTGCCAAAGCTGCATCAAAAATTTTAAGATTTTAAAAAAACACCCTTAGGGTGTTTTTTTGATATTCACAGGGTGAGTTATACTATCAAGTGTAACAGTAAATAAAAAGGGAAGCCCATATAAATCCATGGTATAATGTAATTGCCACAAAACAAAAACCAAGGAGGATTTATATGAGCTACAAACATCTTACCATAGAAGAACGCTGTTGTCTACGGGAATTTTACAAAAAAG
>JAZQVQ010000099.1:0-9299 GCA_045631825.1 Eubacteriales bacterium
TAAGAGGAAGAAAGCTCCCCTGCGGAAGTGAGAAAATCGCCTTTTAGAAAAAAGCCGACTAAGAAAATGAAAACTCCCCCCAAAAAATTGTATAAAATTCCCCTTTTGATAAAAACTAAACCTTAATAAAACATTCAGAAAAATCAGATAAATAAGATAAAACTGAACGCAGTAACCATAACCCCCGAAATAAAAATCAATACATCTTTTAAAACGTGCCCTCTCTTTTTGGTGCTTCCACCAAAAGTAACAATAGTCCCGTCCTGCTCGCAGACAATCCTGTTTGCTTCGCTCAAAAACTCGGACTGACTTGTCGTACCTTTCTTCTTTGCTCCCTGAGGACGTAAAATAAAATACGCTTCCTCAAAAATATCACTTTGCAGGTCCTTTGCAACAATAACCCTCTTTGTGCAACCTTTTATCATGGCATAACTCCCTTTCGAATTTACATATTTTTCTTTTTTATTATTTGCCCATAATGTAACTTTGTATTATGAGATAAAGCTTTAAAAATATAAATAAAATCAGAATTTACAATTTGTTAACACAATTCGTTGAAAATTTCATATTTGTGTAGTAAAATCAAATGGTTGAATAGTGTGAAATACTGTCTTACTGTGACTATTTTTCGCACGTTCGATAAATAATCTTGAAAGGAGTTGCGGTATGCCAACATTTAACCAGTTAGTCAGAAAAGGACGTGAACAGGTTGCTTATAAGTCAAAGTCGCCTGCTTTGCAGAAGGGTCTTAATACTCTTACAAAGCGTACAACCGAGCAAAGTGCACCTCAAAAAAGAGGCGTATGTACAAAGGTTTCGACAAAGACTCCTAAGAAGCCTAACTCAGCTCTTCGTAAAATCGCAAGAGTTCGTCTTACCAACGGTATCGAAGTTACTTCGTATATCCCCGGTATAGGCCATAACCTCCAGGAACACTCAGTTGTTCTTATCAGAGGCGGAAGAGTTAAGGACCTGCCTGGTGTACGTTACCACATTATCCGTGGTACACTTGATACACAGGGTGTGTCAAAGAGAAATCAGTCCCGTTCTAAGTACGGTGCAAAGAAAGAAAAGGCTAAGAAGTAATTTTAAGTCTTTTGTTTCGGAAAGTCCGTAAAAGAGGACAAAATAGGTTAGTATTTTCAGAGGTTACCGCGATTTTAAATATACGTGGTGCTTACCTTGTGAGAAGTGCTGACGGAATAGGTAATCATTTCGAGTACCTGTGAATTCATTTTTTATATGAAGGAGGGAATACAAGTGCCGAGAAGAGGTAACGTACCCAAGAGAGACGTACTGCCCGATCCTATGTACAATTCAAAGCTCGTAACAAAGCTTATCAATAACATTATGTACGACGGAAAAAAGGGTGTAGCACAAAAGATAGTATATGATGCATTTGCTATCATCAATGAAAAGATGGGGGATCCGCTGGAAGCATTCCAGAAGGCTCTCGAAAACATTATGCCGGTTCTTGAAGTTAAGGCTCGCCGTGTAGGTGGCTCAACATATCAGGTTCCGATAGAAGTAAGACCCGAAAGAAGACAGACGCTTGGTCTTCGCTGGCTTACAGTTTACTCACGTGCAAGAGGCGAAAGAAAAATGTCTGAACGTCTTGCAGGAGAAATAATGGATGCATGTAATGGTATCGGCTCAGCTGTTAAGAAGCGTGAAGATACACATAAGATGGCTGAAGCAAACAAGGCGTTTGCACATTACAGATATTAATTTGCCTGTGCTTTTTGTACTGTGTCGGATTAGTAGAAGCTATCGCATCTGAAAGAAATAAAATAAGGAGAAAAATCCATGCCGAGAAGTTGTTCACTTGAGAATACCAGAAATATTGGTATCATGGCGCACATAGACGCCGGTAAGACCACAACTACAGAACGTATTTTGTTCTATACCGGTAAAATTCATAAAACGGGTGAAACTCATGACGGCGGTGCTACGATGGACTGGATGGAGCAGGAGCAGGAAAGAGGTATAACAATTACCTCCGCTGCTACAACTTGCTTCTGGGAAGGCGAACAGAAACAGTACGTTCCCCACAGAATTAACATCATAGATACCCCCGGTCACGTTGACTTCACAGTTGAAGTGCAGCGTTCACTCAAGGTTCTCGACGGCTCTGTAACAGTTTTCTGTGCAAAGGGCGGCGTTGAACCACAGTCTGAAACCGTTTGGCGTCAGGCTGACGAATATCACGTGCCGAGAATGGCATACGTTAATAAAATGGATATCATGGGTGCAAATTTCTACCGCGTTGTAGATATGATGCATGAAAGACTCCATGCAAACGCAGTGCCGATTCAGCTTCCTATAGGAGCTGAAGACACCTTCGTTGGTATCATTGACCTTGTCAAGATGAAGGCATTTATCTTCACAAATGACCTTGGAACAGATATCAGAGAAGAAGAAATTCCGGCAGACATGAAGGATAAGGCAGAAGAATACAGATCTGCACTTTTAGAGCATGTTGCCGAAACCGATGAGGTTCTTCTTGAGAAGTACCTTGGCGGTGAAGAATTGACAGTAGAAGAAATCAAGGGTGCTATAAGAAAGTCAACTATCGATAACACAATGGTTCCCGTAGTATGCGGAACATCATATAAAAACAAGGGCGTACAGATGCTCCTTGACGCTATCGTAGACTTTATGCCAAGTCCTCTTGACATTCCCGCAATCAAGGGAGTTGTTCCCGGTGCGGCTGAAGACGAAGAACCCGTTGAACGTCATAGTTCAGACGAAGAACCCTTCAGTGCTCTTGCATTCAAGATTGCAACAGACCCGTTTATAGGACGTTTGTGCTTTATCCGTGTGTACTCCGGTTCTATAACCGCAGGTTCAACGGTTTATAACTCAAATAAGAAAGGCAGAGAACGTCTTGGACGTATAGTGCTTATGCACTCAAACCACAGAGAAGACGTGGATCAGATTTACGCAGGTGATATTGCCGCTGTTATCGGTATCAAAAATACCACAACAGGTGATACACTGTGTGACGAAAACAATCCTGTTATCCTTGAATCAATGGTGTTCCCGGAACCCGTTATCCGTGTTGCGATTGAACCCAAGACCAAGGCTGGACAGGAGAAGATGGGCGTAGCCCTTACAAAGCTTGCTGAAGAAGACCCGACCTTCAAGGCTTATACCGATGAAGAAACAGGTCAGACAATCATAGCAGGTATGGGTGAGCTTCACCTTGAAATTATCGTTGACAGACTTCTTCGTGAATTTAAGGTTGAAGCAAATGTTGGTCAGCCTCAGGTTTCATATAAGGAGGCTATCACAAAGAATGCCGATGTTGATATGAAGTATGCCCGCCAGTCTGGTGGTAAAGGTCAGTACGGTCACGTTAAGATCACTATTGAACCTAACGAACCCGGTGCAGGTTATAGCTTTGAAAATAAGGTTGTCGGCGGTGCTATTCCTAAGGAATATATCCCTGCAGTTGACGCAGGTATCCAGGGTGCAATGAACTCCGGTATCCTTGCTGGCTATCAGGTTGTTGACCTTAAGGTAACACTTTACGATGGTTCGTATCACGAAGTAGACTCGTCAGAAATGGCGTTTAAGATTGCCGGTTCAATGGCACTTAAAGAAGGTCTTAAGAAGGCAGGATCAGTTCTTACAGAACCGATTATGAAGGTTGTTGTAGTCGTTCCGGATGATTATATGGGCGACGTTATCGGTGACCTTAACTCACGTCGTGGACAGATTCAGGGTATGGATCCTATCGCCGGTGGACAGCAGATCAGAGCGTTTGTGCCTCTTGCCAATATGTTTGGTTACGCAACAGACCTCAGATCCAAGACACAGGGACGTGGAACATACGTTATGGAACCATCCCACTACGAACAAGTTCCTAAGAATATCGCAGATACCATTATTGCTTCAAGAGGAAAGCAACAATAATTTTGCTTAGTATGAATAAAGTGTAAATTATCTGCACTTTTATATTGACAGTAAGCGTATATTTGGTATAATTTAACATGTAACAAAATAATAATATTTTCTTAACTTTAAGGAGGAAATTACAATGGCAAAGGAAAAGTTTGAAAGAACCAAACCCCATGTCAACATTGGTACTATAGGCCACGTTGACCATGGTAAGACAACACTTACAGCAGCTATCACAAAGACACTTTCTATAGCAAACGGAAAGAACGAATTCATGGCATATGATCAGATCGATAACGCTCCCGAAGAAAGAGCAAGAGGTATCACGATCAACACAAGACACGTTGAGTACGAAACAGCTAACAGACACTATGCACACGTTGACTGCCCCGGCCACGCTGACTATGTTAAAAACATGATCACTGGTGCAGCTCAGATGGACGGTGCTATCCTCGTTGTTGCAGGAACAGATGGTCCTATGCAGCAGACAAGAGAACACATCCTTCTCGCTCGTCAGGTTGGTGTTCCTGCAATGGTTGTATTCCTTAACAAGTGCGACCTCGTTGATGACGCTGAACTTCTCGACCTCGTTGAAATGGAAACAAGAGACCTTCTCTCATCTTACGACTTCCCCGGTGATGATATTCCGATAGTTAGAGGATCTGCAAGAGTAGCTCTTGACAGTGCTTCCAACGACATCAACGATGCAGCATACGCTCCTATCGTTGAGCTCATGAATGCAGTTGACGAATATATTCCTACTCCCGCAAGAGCAAGTGATGAAACATTCCTTATGCCTGTAGAAGACGTATTCTCTATCTCAGGCCGTGGAACAGTTGCTACTGGTAGAGTAGAAAGAGGACAGGTAAAGATGGCTGACGAACTTGAAATCGTTGGTCTCAAGGATACAAAGAAGACAACAGTTACAGGTATCGAAATGTTCCATAAGCTCATGGACTTCGCTGAAGCTGGTGATAACATCGGTGTACTTCTCCGTGGTATCGCAAAGAACGAGATCGAAAAGGGTCAGGTTCTTGCAAAGCCCGGTTCCATCACACCTCACACAAAGTTCACAGGTCAGGTTTACGTTCTTACAGAAAAGGAAGGCGGACGTCATAAGCCCTTCTTCACAAACTATCGTCCTCAGTTCTTCTTCAGAACAACAGACGTTACAGGTATCATCACACTTCCCGATGGCGTTGAAATGTGCAACCCCGGTGATAACGTTGATATGAACGTTGAACTTATCGTTCCTGTTGCTATGGAAAAGGGACTTCGTTTCGCTATCCGTGAAGGTGGCCGTACAGTTGGTTCAGGCGTTGTTACTGAAGTTGTAGGCTAATTTGCGAATAACAAAATAGTTTGAATCCGTCTTAAAGACGGTCAGTGGCAGGACTTTGAAACAAAGTCCGGTCATTATTAATAGTAAATAATAAAATGTAATATAATTGTCTTTAGGGCAGGGAGAATTTCCCTACCGGCGGTAAAGTCCGAGAGCGTTTTTGCAAAAACGCAGAACCGAGTGAGATGGGACAGCATCAATTCCGGTACCGACAGTATAGTCTGGATAAAGAAAAGACAAAAGCGGCTGTGCCGTGAGTATGTTTTTGCCTTGAAAATTTGTTTTCGGGCTTTTTTTGTTGCCCAAAATCTTAAATGTAAATGCGAACAAGATTGTGGAAAACCCTGTGGAAAACTCTGTGGAAAATGTGGGGAAATCCAAAAATAATTGTTGCTTTTGTTTGTAAAAATGAAAAACAATTTTTGAAAATCACGTGTTTGCGAGCTTTTTCGATTGGGTTTTGGACGAGATTTGCAAAAAATGCCCATAAAAAGTGGTTTACAATAATTATTCAAATTGTGGAAAACAGTTTTTAAAGGAGTCTTGGTATGAATAAAATTTCAAATAAAAAAATTGCTCTTGTGGGCGTGCTGGCGGCAATGTCGTCATTGCTATATATATTCCCGACGTTCTCGATTTTCCCCGGATTTGCCTGGCTCGAGATAGATTTTGCTGATGTGCCGGCACTCGTCTCCTCGCTTGTAGTCTCTCCCTGGGCAGGTCTTGTGACAATTTTTGTAAGAAACACTGTCCACCTTGCCATTTCGAGTACAATGCTCATCGGCGAGCTTTCCAATTTCCTTATAAGCAGTGTTTTTGTCGTCTCATTCGGGTTTGTGGCAAGAGCTGTTTCAAAAAACAAAAAATACTCGCTTAAATTTGTCTGTGTATCGCTTTTGATTGCGGCAGTTTTTCAGATAATCGCGGCAATGCTCGTCAATTATTTTATTATGATTCCGCTGTACTCGGCTTTTGTGGATTTCTCAAAAATCGGAGAAGCTGTCTATATTTTTGCAGGTGTACTTCCTTTCAATGCCATAAAAGATACCATGACAAGTCTGGTTTTTGTGTTGCTTTTTAAGTCGATGGGCAAATTTTTAAGCAAATATATGTAATTTAGTGCGGTTATTGATAAAAAGTTTATATTTTATTAATCACTTGTGAATGAAAATCACTAAAAATCGTGATACAATTCAATTAACTTATTATGGAGGTGTAGAAGAATGGCATACGTAATTTCTGACGCTTGTATAGGTTGCGGAGCTTGTGCTGACGGTTGTCCTACAGAGGCAATCTCTGAAAATGGCGGCAAGTACGAAATCGATAAGGAAAAATGTATCGACTGCGGTGCGTGCGAAGGTGCATGTCCTGTTGGAGCTCCCGCTGCTGAATAATTTGGTATTTGACCAAAACAAGTACACATATAAACCGTTTCGTTCCTGAGACGGTTTTTTCTTTTTTTATCCTGCAAAAGTTATATTTTTAAGTTGACATATTACTGCTTGTGTGCTATACTTAAAGTGAATAAATTTCTAAAAATTTTAGCACATAGTGCCGCAAAAAACGGGTAAATTATTATCGTAAACTTACAGGAAATTTATGTGCTGCCTGAAAAAATGAGATTTTAAGAAAATCGTATCGAGCTAAAAACAAGGAGAAAAGGTAGAAAAATGGAAAGCGTTTTTGAAGCATGGAATGGTTTTGAACATGGAACATGGAAAAAACATATAAGCGTAAGAAGCTTTATAAAGCATAATTATACCCCGTATGACGGCGACGAGAGCTTTCTCGAAAACCCAACCGCCGATACTCTGGCGTTGTGGGATGAGGTTCTCGAGCTTTCAAAGAAAGAACGGGAAGCGGGCGGTGTTCTTGATATGGACACAAAGGTTATCTCTACCATAACCTCGCACGGCCCTGGTTATATAGATAAGGACAAGGAAAAAATTGTCGGCTTGCAGACAGATAAGCCTTTCAAGCGTGCACTTATGCCGTATGGCGGTATAAGAATGGCGGAAAAAGCTTGTGCTGAGAATGGTTATACCATTGATCCGGAAGTCAAGGAATTTTTCACGGTTCACAGAAAAACGCATAACGCAGGTGTTTTTGACGCATATACACCCGAAATGAAGGCTTGCCGCTCAAGTCACATAATCACGGGCTTGCCTGATGCATACGGACGAGGAAGAATTATCGGTGACTACAGAAGAGTTGCACTTTATGGCGTAGACAGACTTATCGAGGATAAGAACGAACAGTTGGAATCCACAAGAAGTGCCATGTACTCTGAAGTAATAAGAAACAGAGAGGAACTTTCCGAACAGATTAGAGCACTTGAAGAACTTAAGAAAATGGCACTTGGCTATGGATTTGATATTTCAAAGCCGGCTAAAAATACAAAGGAAGCAATTCAGTGGCTTTATTTTGGTTATCTTGCGGCAGTCAAGGAACAAAACGGAGCTGCAATGTCGCTTGGAAGAACATCGACATTCCTTGATATATATGCAAAGAGAGACCTTGAAAACGGCACATTTACCGAATCTGAAATACAGGAAATGGTAGACCATTTCATTATGAAGCTCAGACTTGTAAAATTTGCAAGAACCCCTGAGTATAACGCACTGTTTTCGGGCGATCCTCAATGGGTGACCGAGTCAATTGGCGGTGTTGCAATAGACGGACGTCATATGGTAACAAAGATGTCATATCGTTATCTGCACACACTTTCAAATCTCGGCCCGGCACCCGAGCCTAACCTCACTGTGCTCTGGTCTGCAAGACTTCCTGAAAACTTCAAGAGATATTGTGCAAGGGTTTCCATTGAGACCTCGTCAATCCAGTATGAAAACGACGACCTTATGAGATTTACACATGGCGATGACTATGCCATTGCCTGTTGCGTGTCTTCTATGAGAGTCGGCAAAGAAATGCAGTTCTTCGGAGCAAGAGCAAATCTTGCAAAGTGCCTGCTTTATGCAATTAATGGCGGTGTTGATGAAATTTCGGGCAAACAGATTGCACCTAAGTATCGTCCCGTTACGTCGGAGTACCTTGACTTTGACGAAGTTATGGAAAAGTATGACGATATGATGCAGTGGCTTGCCGGAGTTTATGTAAATACTCTTAATATAATCCATTATATGCACGATAAATATTGCTATGAGAAAATACAGATGGCACTTCACGATAAAAATGTGACTCGCTGGTTTGCTACGGGTATTGCCGGACTTTCGGTTGTTGCAGACTCTCTCTCGGCAATAAAGTACGCACGTGTAAAGACTATTCGTAATGAGGCGGGAATTGTTGTCGATTACGAGGTTGAGGGAGACTTCCCGAAATACGGAAACGATGACGACAGGGTTGACTCTATTGCCTCCGAGATAGTTCATAAGTTTATGGGACACATAAGAAAGAATCACACTTATCGTGACAGCATCCCGACAACTTCAATTCTTACAATTACGTCAAACGTTGTTTACGGAAAGAATACCGGCTCAACACCCGACGGACGTAAGAAAGGTGAGGCATTTGCACCCGGTGCAAATCCTATGCACAGACGTGATACTCACGGAGCTATTGCATCGTTGTCGAGTGTTTCAAAGCTTCCGTTCAAGGACGCACAGGACGGAATTTCCAACACGTTTTCTATTATTCCGGGGGCTCTCGGAAAGGACGATTTGATTTTCACGGGCGATATAGACGTTGATTTGGATTGTTCAAACGGGGCTTGTGCTACGCCGACACTTTTTGAGGCTTTGGACAGATAAATAAATATTGTTGGTTTCACATAAGTTCAAGCGGCCCTGTTATGCCGCTCGAACGGGACACTGGGCGGGGTATACACCTACAAGCTTCTGACGAAGCTTCCCGTGTTTTGCAGCGGTGCTTCACCGCCCGCTATCCGCGGGGGAGCTACTTTTCTCGTCGCCGAAAAGTATGGGGAAAGCTCCCCAGACACCTACGGTTTCTGGGTACTTCCCTTTGGTGCAAATTTTACAAGACGTTTGGAGGGTGTTTTTTCAAAATTTGTAAAGGTCTAATTCTTGGTTCTGCA
>JAZQVQ010000100.1:0-30336 GCA_045631825.1 Eubacteriales bacterium
GGAGTTTCGCTCCCCTTTCCAAAATTCGAATAGGGGGAGTCAACGTTTCTGAATCGGCTGACCGGAACTGTCGAAGCCGCAGAAGTTTAATCCGTACCGCTCAACAAGATGAATCTTGTTGTGACAATTGTTGCAAACATACTCAAGGTTGTCTGTGTTCAGACTTATCTCTGCATCGTGAATGTTCTCAGGAGTCAGCAAGATTTTGTGATGTACAATAAATCCAGGAAGCTCGTGACATCTCTGACACAAGCCTCCGTCCTCCGTTACTCTTTCGCTTATGAATATTCGCTTGCAATCTTTCCAAGCTTTTGAATCATAAAACGTTTTGGCAAACTCTTGTGCCATGTAGTCCCACCCCACTCCCACAGATGCAGTGCAACATCTGTGCCTGTACTTTTTGTCAATCGGCAAGGAGGCGAATCCGATAACAAAGTGGATGACTGCTTTGCAATCATCCACAATAACAAAATACATCTATTTGTGTCCCCTTTGGTTAATTTTCAGAAAAAAGTTCTTCTTCAAGCAAAATTAACGCATAGGTTCTGTATGATGCGATTGTCTGTCTCGTTACAGTTGTCGGCAGACGATCGAGCGGAACATTCGTTGTGAGCGACATAAGAACGTCCTTGTACAGATACGGTTTGTTCTTCACGGCTGTCCGGACACACCTTTCAATTGTATCTATCTTCATACTAAGCTCATGAAGTCTTTCGGCTTTTCTCTCGACAGATGATGTCTTGGCCGTAGAGCTGCCGACCACACCTCCGGAGTTCGCTGAACGGTAACCGTGTCTGATGCTGTCTGCCATAGATTTGTATTCTTCATACATTCGGCAATACGCAACAAGATATCTGAAACGCTGAGGATTGCTTTGCCAATGTTTCGGTATTCTGTATCTTGCCATCCGCACACCTCTCACATAAATCGCTTCCAATAATGTCCTCTCGGACACTCGCCTGTCCAATAATTATCACATAGAACATAATGATATATCTTTGGATTCGGGAAGTCCGGATTGGTTACGTTTCCAACATTGTATTCCACCGGAAGTTCACCTATCCATTTGAAAGCTCCGAAGTTCAGAGCATCCTGTTCGTAAAATGTAACGTGCATATTGTTGAGATATTCGAAGAGATATCTCTCCATATTCTTTTCGCGAATCAGATCCAGGTTGAACAAGATAACTCCGGCATTATAATAGTTTCGCCTAATCTTATATGACATCGTCATCTCCGGCACCATTGCGTAACACACCTTGTCGATAACGCAATCTTCAAGCTCTTTGAGTCCGTCACATACAATTGTGTCGCAATCAAGCCATAATGCTCTATGTTCGTCCGGAAAGAGTTCAGCTATCATAAGTTTAAGAAAGATAACTTCGGACATTCTGTCACTCAACAGTTCTTCAGGAATCCTCTTCAAGATTTCGGCTTTATCGTACTTTATGACACTGACTCTCTTGTCAAGTCCTTCAACTTCATCATCTTCAGCAAGAAGAACAACTTTTGCTTCCGGATTGTAATGAAGGCAGCTGCGGATTGCTACAATTGCCCTGGAGTAAAATTTTCTGTTTGATCCATACACTATCACCATACTAACGTTACCCTCTGATTCTTTCTTTTTATCTTTTTCCTTGTTCTCGGCACTCTGTATTTGCACTCATAACCCATTTCGCTTGAATCTCTGCTCAGCTGATAATCATGATCTATCGAATAATGGCAGCAAGGAAATGAAATTGATTGAGGCGAATGAGGATTGAAGTTTCTTGCCTTCCAAAACCGTCCGGTTCCAATTCCTCTCCAATAAACACAAGAGCAACATCCTGGAACATTAGGATATAGTTCCATTGCATCTTCATATGTCATTCGCTTAACACTCCGTTTACCATCGGAATATTATTGCCTTCGCTGTCCCATACTTCTAACAGGGAACATCCGTTTGCACCGTCATACACGATATACGTTCTGCCGGTATCCATGTCTGAAATCTCTTGGATCTCGAAATCGGTATGCTTCTCTACATAGACATCATAACGTCTGAAGTTAATCTCCGTATGATTCAAGTTCAGTATGAATGCACCGCAAACGCAACCGACAAAGATGATTGCCATAAGAATTGCTATAGTTCCTACTATCTTTTTCAGTTTCTGATAAAACATATTTACATTCTCCCTTCCTTTTACACATAATCCGAAACAATGTTATCTATATATCCGTTCAACGCATCCCTTGTTGCTCCTGCGTTTCTGAGATCTGCGTTTCTGAGATCTGCGTTTCTGAGATCTGCGTTGCTGAGATATGCGTTTCTGAGATCTGCGTTTCTGAGATCTGCGTTTCTGAGATCTGCGTTTCTGAGATCTGCGTTGCTGAGATATGCGTTTCTGAGATCTGCGTTGCTGAGATCTGCTCTCATATCTTCCCAACCGTCGCAATCTTCGTTCAGCCAATGCTTATGGTTTTTAAGAATTTCCGCAAGTTCTGCAGGGGTGTAAGTTTTCATTGTTCTTCTTCCCTCCTTCGGTTCATTCAGTTTTCCCTCAAATCTGCTCCACAGAGCGATTTGCTTTCTTGTGTAGGTGATTTTCTGCCGAGCAGTTTTTTTAATTATCCACTCTCCTCGTTCTTCTTTTTCAAGAGTTACCGCTCTTGTGTCTCCTGCTATATCTGTAAGAACAAGTGTTTTGCCATTATCATCGAGGCGAAAACGTGACAGAAACTCATCAGTAAATACTGCTTTATATGTCATTCTGTTTCTCTCCTTTTCAAACAGCGATCAATTCTTGCCTGCAAGTCCTCCTCACAATCTTTACACCTTATAACTTCGGCAACCTCAGACTTTGTAACTTCGGCAATATCAGACTTTATTTTGTCTATTAATTGCTCTATTTCTTGCTCTACTTCTTCCGAAGTTTTTGTCGCTATTTCATGTTTAATCATTCGGTTTCCTTCCTTCCGTATCATCTAACAACCTTTCTGCAACCTCTTTCGGAATATATAAGCATTTTTTTATGTTCATCCTGCCGTCATATTGTTGTACATCTTTCACTTGATTAGCACTTTCAGAACAATTAGCAAACAACTCTTTCTGTTGTTCTACAGGCAAAGGAAATAAAAGTTTAAATGCTTCTGTCATTTTCTCTCACTCCCTCCTTAAGTCTTTTATAATTTTCTGCCACAATAGGGACAAAAATTAATTGAAAAAAATGTCGATGCTGTTCCGTTAGCTGAACATCTTGCATAAGGTGGGCAGTAGTGAGCTGTAACACACATTCCTTTCATTTTGCCTATTGTCATATAAGCAATATCTATGTAACAACTCCCAACTTTTTCCGCTTTTTCTCCGCAAAAATTGCATTCTTCCCACTTTCCGTGTTTAACTTCAGCAACATCATCAATCGGAATTAGTCTGAAATCTGTTTTACTCTCTTCAACCTTAAAGTATTTCGGCATTTCCATCAGCTTCTCTCCTCTTTCCGGCATCGCAGTATCCGTCAGACTTCTTGTAGACTTTCCTCTCATGGCTGTAGAACGTACACATACAGATAGTGCTTATTGGATCGTCAATCCTTTCTTCCGTATTAAAGTATTTACATTCCTCGCACTTGACAACATCCTCAGCTTCCACAGTTGGCTGTTCTCTGATTTTCTTAACAAACCATTCCGATCCTCCCAAAGTAGTGGATCTTCGGACATCGTTGATAAGTCTGTCCGCATCAATACATTTTCTCATTTGGTTTCCTCCTTTTTAGATTTACTGCAAAAATCATCCGGCTTCATAACCTCTCCGAGCCTCCAACAAAATTCTGTTTGCGGATTGTAATGATAGCAGCTGCTGCATCTTACAACTTGAACAGCATCATCAAGAACAGGCTGCCGGAGTATAATGTCATTGATAACCTGGTCATAACGGTCGCTCGCATACCTCTTCAGATCCAGGAGCAACCGGTTAACACTAATTAGCTTCGGCATTGTTTTTCTTTTCGCTGAAGTAAAATGCCTTCAGCTCTGTCCTGCTGACCATCGCTTTAATTGTCTTAATGAATGCCGGATTGCGTTCCGGCTTCTCTTCGATGAGAAGAAATTTGATGAATTCGTCATCTTCTTCGATTGCATTGGCTTCGATATTGATGAATCCATCTTGTCCGTAAGTCTGAATTATGCATCTCATAACATCACCTCCGAAAATGTCAGCTGCTTATTCTCCTTTCCGTAAGTTTCTCTTAACAAGTGATACAGTTCCGACCAGCTTCCCTTGAACATTGTGACTTTCTGACCGTCTATTTTTTGAATAAAGGTAAAGTTTGCTTTGCCAAACCCCCATTCCACTTCTATATCATTGCTGTATAAGCCACCGGAATGGAAACACCTTCTACAAATACGAGTAAACTCATCCTCGGATAGGTTTATATTGAATATGCCCATGTTCATTTGGAGTTGACAGTATTCTGAAAATGTCATTTTATCCCTCCTTCTCGCAGCGGCCTTATTGGTTGTTAGGTTTCCGACAAAAGAAACATCGTTTATAAGTTTGGCTTTTCTTTAATTGTTGTTATTGAATTGTTGCCCGACCGCTGCGAGATTTATTTGTATTATTCAACGTTTGCAACAAGCTCTTTCTCGTGCAAACGAATTGAACGCTGATTGATTCTCTCCATATAGCTGTCCGGACACTCTTCCTTGAGCACCTGGAGTTGCTCTTCAGACATCGGTACGTTGCCGTAAATGCCTAACATATAAATACTATTTAATTTATCTTTTTGATTATTTTGATTATTAAGATTTAATTTATTTAAATCTTTTTCACTTACATTTATGTTTTGATTGACAGAAGATATATCTTCTTCTCTATCTATATCTTTATCTTTATCTTCTTCTGTTCCGTCACACGTTACGCAGTGTGACGTCACCGTGACGTCACGCTCTGTGACATTTCGTTCAAGAAGTTTAGCTGCTTTCTTCCTTTGACGATAAAGCTGATTTCGGATTCTTGCTTGCTCTCTCATCTTGTCAAGAGCTTCCACGTTCTGATGTTTTTCCCAATTAGTGATTGTTATCCTTCCGTCCTCAATCTCAATCATGTCAAAGCTTTCGAAAGTCTTAAGAGCTGCTCGGACAATCGGAAGAGGCTCGTCAAGGATAGAGGAAAGCATCTCGTCATTATATGCAATTTTTCCGTTCATCATCAGAGTGCCGCCATAATTCTGCTTGCCGGCAAGACACAGGAACATAATCCACAGTGTGAACATCGTGTCTCCGTCCGGAAGCTTACGAATCAGTTTGATTTTATCGTCCGAGAAGATGTCGGTTCTGACCTTGATCCATTCAACTTGCTCCATATGGCAACCTCATATAACTGTCAATAACTTGCTTCGCTTCATCGAAGCCTGTACATTTAAACGCTTGGTATTTCCTTAGCTTCAGCCTTGTCAGCCAAAGTCTTTGCTCAGTTGTAAGTTTACAAGTCTTGTCTCGCTTCAGTTCCAGGAAGAGGCCGTGATAGTCTCCTCTCGGCTCTAATATAGCCACGTCCGGAAAACCTTTGCTCATCCCCATTTTCTTCAGCTTGCTTCCGTTCACAACAGTCCGCTTGCCTTCGTTTGCACTGTGATGATAAAGTGTGCCTGGATATTGATAGTTGATATACTCAATGACTTGGATCTGAAGCTCGGTCTCCGAGGCTATTGCGTTGTATTCAGAAGCATTCATATGTCAACATCCTCGTTTTCGAAAGGATTCGGGGATGTCGGCTTCGGATCCTTCTTCCTGCCGAACTCCCACTCGTCTACATAAAGCTCCGTCACTTTGTTCTTTTTCTCAGAGTATTCGGCTGTCCTTGTGAAGAGCTTTCCGATGACGATGATTTCATCGCCCTTCAAAAAGTATGAGCAGATGTTTTCTGCGTTATTTCCCCAGGCAACGCAGGAAATCCAACTTGCCGGATTTGTCTCACCGTTGTCCACTCCGAGAGTGAA
Organism: Eubacteriales bacterium; assembly: GCA_045631825.1. Lineage (GTDB taxonomy): Bacteria > Bacillota > Clostridia > Oscillospirales > CAG-382 > UMGS1387. The sequence continues at coordinate 5,975 of JAZQVQ010000100.1, forward strand.
CGAGACTACCGACTTGCCGTTCTTGGTTTTTCGCAGCTCGGGATTGTCCGCAAATCTGCCTTTGATAAATGCTTTGTTCATATAATCCTCCTTCGCTTTAATATAATTGACTACAGGCTTGTAGCCTTGATCTCGGACGTTTTCTCCGGATTCGTCAATTGTGACAGTCAGATTCTGTCCGATGACAGAGTCATAATCTATCAACTCGTTACGGTTCAGCTTAATCAACAATATTTCAAGTCTGTCCCTGGAATATGTGATTCCGTGAAGCTTGCCTTGTATCTTCATTGCTCGACCTTCTTTCCGAAGAGTTCGTAAATGTTGCTTTTCAGCTCCGCTTCCTGAATGAATAGGTGTCTCTTGTCCGTGACGTCCCTTCTTCGCTTCTCATCAACCTGAATGAAGTATCTGTCTCCGTCTGATCTGACAACGTAATAGACAATTGTTCCGTCACCTTTAAGAGCTCTCGGCAGGAAGAAGGCGGTCTTTACGCAATTATTAATCATGACATAACCCCCAAATCCACAGGAATACGCATCCGAATATGGTCAAAAGACCGATGATAATAAGCAGCTGTTCAATGTTCATCATTTCAGAATCTTCCTTCAGGTTATTGTTGGCGGCAGCTTAACATGTCTTTGAGTATCATCTGTGATGTAATAATTCTTTGCTGAATCGTTAACTGTACGCACCGTTTTTCTTCTTGTTTTGCGGTTTTTGATTGCGAGTTCAGCTGCATCCCAAAGTTTAACTGACAGATATGCAGCGACCATCATTGCTATTGCTAACAAGCACGCATATCCGATTCTCGGCAGCATTGAAGTATCAAAGTTTGACAAAGACATTTAAAATCCTCCTTCTTCGTAAATCATCCTTCATACACCTGTTCTTTCAGATATTTGAGCAGATCTCTTTCATCAATTTGATATTTGCCGCCAATTTTATAGGCCTTAAACCGCTTCTGATGAATGTAGTTCCGAACCGTCTGCTCGTTACAGTTCAGGATCTGACCGGCTTGAACCGGAGAAAGTAGTTTGATTTCTTCCATATTCCACCTTCCGTTCCGTTTCGCAACGCATTAGCTAAAAAAAATAACCTTGATTCGTGCAGCATCGAGATTCAGAAACTCGGCAAGTTTCCAAATTTCAGACCTTGAAAATTCAGTCTTGCCGGACATCTTGCGAGAATAAGTAGATTCCGTGATTCCGAGAGCTGCTGCACAATCCTTGGCTTTCTTGTTTGCATCAATCATTGCCTTCTTTAATTCGTTAAAATTCATTGTTTTGCCTCCTTTCTTATCGTTCCGTTTCGCAACGTTTGAGTGTATTTTACTCCTTGTAATTGCGTTTGTCAACAACTTTTTCACAAAAAAACAAACTAATTGTTGATTTTCGGAACATATTATAGTACAATTGCAATCGAAAGGAGGAAATGAATATGAATATAACAAGCAAAAGAATAAAGGAGCTTCGAGAGGAACGTAAGCTCTCATATCAGACTCTCGGAGATGCTCTCGGAGTCAGCAAATCCACAGTATTCAGGTGGGAGTCCGGAGAGACCGATAAAGTCAGCCGCTCCACAATTCAGGCACTGTCTATATATTTTAAAGTGAATCCTCTTTATATCCTTGGAGTGTCGGACGATAAAGAAGAAGTCTCGATGGATGCCATGGAAGAAGATATTTTGAAAAGATTCCGTCAGCTGACTAACACGCAAAAGATTAGTATATACAAGAGCTTCGATAAGTTACTGAGAGATATGGAGGAGGCAAACAATAATGAATAATAAAAAATATCCTAAATACACTATTAATCTTGGCAAGACTCCGGAAGGCAAGAGAGTCACAAAAACCTTCTACGGAAAGACCAAAAAGGAAGCCAGGCAAAAAGCCGAAGCATACAGAAACTCCGGCACCGTGTCTGTCGGAACATTGAGCACGGTTTCAAAACAGTTTCTCGCAACCAACACCGATGAGACGAAGGCATTCCGAATTAAAGCATTTACAGATTCTCTCGGTTCATGGGAGATCGGAAAGATTAACTGTGCCGATATCGAGACAGTTCTTGCCAAGCTTGCAGCGGAAGGCAAGAGAGAACGGACAGTTGCAAGATATCTCCAAGCACTCAATCAAGTGTTCAAATATGCAATGAGAAATCGTCTCATTTCTTTCAATCCCTGTGAGTTTGTTAGGCTACCTAATTGTTCCCCTTCTCAAGAACGAAATGCTCTCAAAGTGGAAGAAATCGCTCTTCTTGAGCAATCAATAACTCCTGGAACATTAGCCGCATTGATTATGGTCTATTGTGGATTAAGAAGAGGAGAGCTGACCGCACTGACATGGGATGATGTTGATTTAGAATCCAACACAATAACCGTAAACAAGGCTTGGGATTACAAAAACAATCGGTTGAAGGGTACAAAGAGCAAAGCTGGTAATAGAATGATACCCATTCCCGAAATGCTCTCAAATCGCTTAAAATTGGCAAAAAAGAGCAACAAAAAATCCTCCCTCGTTATCGTAAACGAAAACGGAGAGAGGATGATAGAGTATGATTGGCAGAAATGGAACAAGCAGCTGTGTTCGGCAACTGGATTAAACTTCACCTGGCATTGCCTTCGGCACACTTACGCATCCATTCTTTACGATGCAGATATCGGAGTGAAAGAAGCACAGAATCTGCTCGGTCACAGTTCAGTTGAAGTCACGATGGACATATATACGCACCTGTCAGAACAGAAGAAAACCGCCTCTGCGGATAAGTTAAATAAATTTATTACAGACAATTTGCAGACAAAAACCTCTTGAGCATTGATTTATAAGAGTGTTTCTCGTTCTCCAAAACCGCGTGCCGAGGGTTCAAGTCCTTCTGCCCCTGCCATTGATATTGCTCGGTTTTCCTTATGATACAAGGAATTCCGAGCTTTATTTTTGTTATGCTATTTTTGGGAAAATTAACTGTTTTTGGAATTTTTGCAGACAATTTGCAGACAATATATTTTGAAGTCTTTACAGCATCGACTGAAGCACCTTGACTTTTGCAAGACTTTCAATTCGCTTGGAATTCATAAAATCATACATCAGCTTGTATCCTTCCGAGTATTCATCCGCTTTTTTCATTTCGCTCGTGATCTGAGTAAGAGCTTCGGACAGTCTCTTCTCATGAGACAGCTCTTCGGTAGATAAAGTCTTAAAGAGATTTGAAAGCATCGGATTCTCGTTTTTCATTTTGAGTGCTAAATTTGCATACCTGTCTGCATCGTTAATCTCTTCCTCAATTAAATTGAGCAGTATCGAAAAACTATTCATCCGGCAACGCTCCTTTTTATTTTATTAGCTTGAAATAATAGCCATTGTTGTTGTTCGACCAACCCTTTGCTGTGTGAAGCCAACTTCCTATAATGCTGTCAGCAAAAACTTTATCCCCTTTTTTATACTCTCCGACAATTTTTCCGTTCAGGCTGTTTTTGTCACGAATATTGACATCTCTCAGAACCTTGTAAGCCTGCGGTTTGTCTGCCGAACCTTCAAGATACGGCACAGGATCAATGTAGTAACGAGCCTCACCGCAAAACTTACCGTAAATACAGTTGTCTCCTTTACGATAAGGGAAGGATATGTCAAAGTGCAAGTGACATCCTTTAGCGTTGCCGGTCGGCTCAGGTCGACTGTAGACACCGATTATCTGCCCTTTCTTGACTTTGCTCCCCTTCTGAACCCTGAGAGAGTTATACTTGAGATGCTGATAACGAGTGATCGATCCGTCATTATGCCTGATAGCAACGAATGTTCCGCATCCTGCTGTTCCTGTTGATGAATTGACTCCCTTAACGTTGCCGGTTGAGATAACATCACCGTCCGCAAAAGCGAGGATGTAGGGAGTCTCTGAAGTCGATGCCGGAACTAAATCGACACCTTTGTGTCCGTTATATCCCTGGAAAGCACATGTCATATAAGTTGTCTGAGTGTCGAGCACCCTATTGACAACGTTTAACTTCGTCTTACTCATCAGCTTCATCCTTCCAGGCTTCGAGGTTAAACTCACATACACAGGATTCTATAAGCATCCGGATTTCAAGATCCGTGATTTCGATTCCTTTGGCAGCAAGCATCTCGGAAATAGATTCAACGGCCTTCTCATATTTCTCTGTTCCCGACAAGTCATGATACATCTGTTCAACCGCCTTGACACATGTCTTGACGATTTTCTTTTTCAGATCATCGTTGATTTTGTTCTCGTAGATTCGTTTAAACTGTGCTCCGAGGAATCCTGCTATAGCAGTAAGCACGGCATATATGATTGCGAGTCCGTAACCGTTAATAAAATCATTGATAAGCGTTTTCATAACGTCCCTCCTATATAATCAATGATAAAAATCCAAGTGTCATATGCAACCTTTATCCATTCTTGGCATGTTATAACAAAAGCTTCCCAGGTTTCCCCAGGAAGCTCAGTGGAAAAATAAGCATCTGTAAAGGTTGCCACGGCACTGATTACCTTAATAATCCATTCCATAAGCAATTCTTCGGCAGTCAATTTTGTCTGCCTAATTCCTTTAGCATTTTTATTTCGGTCTTTAAAGCTACAATTTCAAGTCCATAATTGTTGTGAGCTTCGACTTTTGACTTCAGATCATCCATCTCGTTCGATAGGTTTTGAATGTTAATTTCCATGCGAACTTGTGAAGCTCGGCTTGTTCTGATAACTGTGTATATTGTAGCTATTGAAGGTAATACTCCAATTAAAACAGCTGCCCATACCGGCATAACAACTCACCTCTTTCTGTTATTCCGGCTTTTACGGAAAAGGAGTATTCCTTTGCTTGATTTTCACATTTTATTTATATTGATGAATTGTCGGCATTTTCAGCTGATGACTTCTCAGCGTGTAACCTGGAAACAAGCTTTTCGATGTCCGAAGATGTCAGCCCAAGTCTTTTTCCGTCCGGATAAATGAACGGAATTGAAGGAACGATAAGATAAAACTTTCCGTTCTCGTCAATGACTTCCTTCACTATGTTCAGAGCCTTCTCAACATCATAGTTTCCGTGTTCATCACAGCTGAGAATTGATTTTACCATCGGATTCTCAAAAAAACCGTCCAAAAGTTCCGGAGAGAACTTTAAGAACTTAACAAGAGCACTTGCCATTGTCTTGAGCGACAAATCTTTTGAGTCAGCAAGTAAATCCTTGCTTATATAATCCGATAACACTTTTATCAAATCTTCTTTTGAAAACGTCATCATATAATCACCTTATTTAACCTGCGGAAGCAGCTGAGACAGGAGTCGAAACCGGAGTGATTGCAACTTCTCCCCAACCCGGAGCTGAGCTTGAGTTGGGAATTACAACCTTTGTGAGAGACAGCAGCTGATTGATGTTGTTCTGAGCAACCGCAAGTGCCGAAGTAACCATACTGTTGGTCACGGCCTGTGCCTGATTCAGAGCCTGCTGATTCTCTGTGATAGCATTTATCTTTGCAGTAAGGTTGTTGTAGAGTTCCGAGACTCTCTTTTCTGCGTTCAGCTCGGCTGAGAGAATTGCGTTTTCTCTCTTGCTGTCCGACAGCTGCATTGAGAGTTCAAATGATTCTTTGGAAACAAAGTTTCCTCCGTTGCCTGTTCCGAGAACTCCTTCTCCCAGGATCCCGAGACCTCCGAGAACTGTTCCAATGATTGAAAGAGCTTTTGTTCCATTTCCTGCAAATGCGGTTTTCATCTCTTCTTCTGTCATGATAGTAATTCCTTTCTTTATAAATTTTTAAATGACATTTGAGATTTTACAGCTGCTTATCAGCGTTTTCTCTTCATCGGAATCACAACCTTTCTTTATTATTAAGGCATAGCCTTAGTTGACTAATGAGGAGTCCCTCGTCTTGCAGCGAGGACACTGAAGTTTTTTCTCTCCACCTTTAATGTTTAAATAAACCGGATTCCATTCGTGTCCGCATTTATTACACTTAACTTTAGCTTTCTTCCAAGTCTTGTTAGTCTGTTTCTCAACCGACCTCGCAAGTCTGTCGAGTATATCCTTGAGTGTCATTCAATCACTTCCTTTTAATTGTTAAGGGAGATTCTTTTTACGGAATCCCCCCTTTAGATACGTTTAGATACGAATAGATACATTTGGGTACGTTTAGTTCGCTATTTGTTAGATTTAGTGAACTTAAATTATTGTCACTTGCTCTTCATCATATGCAAAATTGATTGACATATTCTTTATCTGTCCTGCTGTTACGGTTATTGGCTCATCAAAGTATATAGCAAACATAAGACATTCTTTTGAAAAAAGTGAGCCACCATATGATGACGATAAATCAAGCGATTTAAAAAATTTAAAGCATTTAATCGTTGCATTTTCTGTTGCGGTAAATTGTATTTGATAACTGATTCCTCCAGATTGTGTACTTCTGTTAAAAGAGCAAATGCCTGTGCTTGTGCCGTTATAATCTGAAGAATCATAATCATCCGCAGATGCTTTAATAGTATTAACAGATAAATAAGATAGATACTTATTTACTTTTGCGGCATCGGAATCTGAACCTGCATATCGTTGTGCATAACTCCAAACAGTATTATCTGTTGCAACTATGTTTCTTATTTGCATTTGTTTTTCTGCCGAAGAAGAATAAACATAAATTACAGGTCCTCTCAAAGCAAAGTCCTCGCAACCCTTAATTCCACTATATTTTTTTAATGTTGGCATAATCAATTACCTCCAAGATTATTTAAATATGTAGCAAGATTTATTTCATTTGATGTGTCGGACGGTTTTGTAAAATCTCCTGTTCCAGCATTCATATGGAATAGATTGTTTACAGAATCAAACATACCGAGTATTCCTGTTTCTGTGTGATAACAAGGATAAAACAACCCTCTTGCTGTTCCACCACTATTCCAACATTTCCAATCGTACATCTTGCCAGATAATAAATTGCCTGGTGTTGTATTATCGCTATTCCAAGACGCACCTATTAACGCAGAATTGCCTGTGTTGAATGTAGCAGAATTAAAAGTTTTAATAAGAGTGTCATCAAGATAAGCCTTGTTCGCATCAATAGTAAACTTGTATTTCTGATTGGCATTTATTTGCGTAGCACCATATTGCGTACTATCGTAATCCCATCTTGTACCAGCCGATAAACTGAATACTGTAAAATTTCTTTGCATTGTGCCACTTGTGGTTATTCTTGCACTCCGAATTGCTTTGTTATCATTCACATCATCAACAGATGCTTCTGCTTCCACTTTATCTGTTGAGTTTATTATGATGCCTGTATTAATATATTGTCCCTCTTGAACATTTCCAGATACACTGCCTTTTGTGAATTTCAAATAATCAACTTTCGTATAATCTGCTGGATTATCACTGAATATAACTAAATTGGTATAAACAGGTGTAGCAGGAAACAAATAAACATTCCCTGTTTTAATTGGGATTGAATAGGCAAATTCACTATCACCCTGACCGTATCCGTCAACAAGGTCTTGCATAGCATCGGTCAAGTTTGTTCTTTCCTCGCCTGTTACCTCGTTTGCAGAAGCCAAAAGGGATTGTAATTTAGGTTTAATAGCCATTATTCAATCACCCCCGTACCGATAAGTGTTTCAACTCCGTTGATGTCGTTCTGCAAGTTCGCTATTTGTGACGAAAGCGAAGTTATGTCCACAACGTTATTGGTCAACGTCACGGCAGTTCCGGTAAAGACAAGGCTTGTTGAAATAACATTACCTTCGTTAATCATCGGAATGCTCTGCATCTCAAGTGATACAAGTTCTCCTGTTGCCGGAGTCCTCTTAACGAAAGTCAACGGAAAGTAATTCCGAATTCCCTGAATCTTTGCAAGAAAAAGTTTATTCGTCTCAACAAGCTGATATATCTCAGATGCAGACTTGTCACAAGTTCCTGCTGATCCGGATGTCATCTGAATGGCCAACACCGTGTGTTCAAACTTCGCACCCTTGAGCATCTCAATGTCATTCAGTAGGGATGCAGGAAGATATTTTGCATCAAGTGTAACTACGCCTTCGCCTGTTACAGGCACGGTCTCTGTGATGTAGTCATCCCCTAAATCCTGAGACAGTGAGATAGCATAAATGCCCTCGTCATACTCTTCAGCTCCTGCCTGAATCGGATTGTATTCGCCTGCGACATTCACTGTTAGGATTGAAATATAATTGAGGCCTGCATTCTCTACCCAATCCGCAGAACCGTACATCTCAATATAGGCATCTCCATCTTCCTCACCTATCTGTACAGGTTCGTGAATGAATGTCGACTTATCAACCAACGGCTCAAGCATTGCTTCGGCTTCATCGTGTCCCATCCCTGTCACTGCCATAACATAGGCAATGAGCAATTCCCAATAAGTGTTAACCGTATCGACATCAAAGTTGTCATCGTGATGATTCCATCTTGCCTTCAGCTGCGTGATGTCAAAGTTATCGGGATTATCGGACAGCTTATAGACACGGTATGTATAGTCATCCTGCGAAAAGGTCTGAATCACTTCGGGAGCGTTCTCATCTGTGAAATCTCCGTCCCATTCGGGATTGATAAGTTCTGTACGGATGCCGCTATAATGTGTTCTGTTCTTGATGAATCCTGCTGCCTGCGGATTGTTCTCATTCCAATCCGGCTGTCCTCCGAGGACGGTCGGCTTGTTCTTGATGTAATCATCTTTTGTGGAATCATTTTGATTCCAATCCGACTGAACATTTTTCTGAGCTTCAGCTTCTATGCCGACAAGCTTTTGCAGCTGCTGAGGAGTCATGAAGCTGCCATATTCCACTTCTGTAATTGTCTTGTCATTTGCTATTGTGAGTTTGCGGACATCCGTATTATATGCTGCTGCATTTGCATAGCTATAATAGAAGTCTATATATGATGTAAACTGCGAATCTATGCTGTAATTGCTCATAAGCAGAAGCGAACCGTTATGGACAAATACCTCTCCTGCCTTGAGTCTGAAATAAAGGTTCCGGGGAGTGTCTATTGCGTATCCGGGATTCTCTGTGTCCTCAATTTCTGTTGCATTTCCGCTGATAAGTGCTCTTATGACTCCTTCTTCGTCAATCCCTATGGTTTCACCGTCAATCTTTACACCTCCGAGAGCAGTTGCCGATGCAATCGGAAGTATATAGTTGCGAAGGTTAAAAAGCTTAAGCTTCTCGAGGGTTGTGAAATTTTCTTGAGACAGTCCTTTGCCCGGTTCCTTGTCAACCTTGCCACTCTGAAGATCTGCGATAAGATTGTCATCAATTGTAAGCCTGGCATCCTGTTCGGCATTCTTTGCCAATATGTTGAGTATCTCGTGTGCGAGATCCGAATTGCTTCCGTCCGCTTCAACGGCTTCGCCTGGAACGGAAGGCTCAAAATAAAATCCGCTGAGCTTCTGAGACTTACCGATGAAGTTTCCGTCATTATCGTAGGCAATAACCTGAAGGGACAGCCTGGGAGCCTGAGTCAGCTGCTTCCACAGCGAAATTGTTATCGGAGAGCTTGTGTAAGCTTCCGACAAGACCGTGTTACCGTTCGTATGAAACGCTACACGATAAGACTGTGTTCTTGAGTCCTCCGACAGAGCGGTCGGCACAGTAATTATCAGTTCGGTTGCGTTGTGCTCCCCGATTTTGCCGAGATTTAAATTGCCGACAATCGGATCCTCGTTGAAGTTGATTGTAATTGCCATTTAATCACCTCGTTAATTTAAATATCTTCGTCCAATTCTTGTAATATATCTATTATGTTGTTAACGATATTGTACCAGGAGCTGTTCCCTTGCCTGTTGAATTTCGGGAACGTGTCCGGAATGTTGCTTGGATAATAACCTTTAGCTTTGAAATAAAGAAATCTTGTGTTGTCGATTATGCTTTGCATCAGAATATATACATCGTTGACGTATGTGCATTTTGTTCCGTCCTTGATGATTGCGGACAAGTCTACCGGAAGAGAGAGTGAAAGCCTTCCGGCAAGATTGTTCTGTGCAAGCATTATATTCACACACAGGCCGTTGTTCAGGTATCTGTAAGTATCCTCGAAATAAGGAAATCCCGAACCGCAAGTCACAATCTGCGATGCAGATTTTGTCACGGTAACACCTATTTCCGCAAAATACTGCGTGTAAGTGACCGTTATTGTTGCGGATCCTGTTGCGTTAAACGTTATAAGTCCCTTATTATTGACAGAAATCTTCGAAGAATTGCTCGAGCTGTATGTGATTATATCTCTTATGTCTCCGGTCGGAGCATACGGCTCTCCTCCGTTAAGTGTGCTGACTGAACTTGAGATCTGATAAGTGCTTCCGGCTGTCCGCATCGGTATCTGCTGCATAGTGACCGAGTCGATAACATCGTATATCTTGATATACCCTTCAGGATGTCCTGTTGCGTTTGGATTTGGCTGACGTAACGAAAAGTAATAGCGATAAGACTTTCCTGCTGTAAACGTGTAGTTGTTATCGTTGAGGACGAATCTGAAGTCTGTACCCGATAGCCTTGATCCGGCTGAAGAAGGAATGGTCTGCGTGAACTGTGCGTTGACTCCGTCTGTGCCGATTCTCCGGTTCTCAAACCACATTTTATTTGTAGTATCTTCCTGTCCCTGACTGTCATACAGTCTTATCTTGAAGTCCATCTGCACATAAGCATGTGAAGTGTCCTTCATATACGCTGTGTGAATAACCTGGTCGATGAACGGTTCGTTGTCATTAACTTCGGGAACGTCTCCTCCACCGCCACCGCCTCCGTCAACGGTTATAAGAGACAATGTTGCTGTTCTGTTGAACACAACCGACAGCTGCTTCCACTCGAACTTGATGTTGGTTGCGTTCGGCCAGGATCCGTTATACGGAAGAATATTCGAGAATGATTGCTGTCCTCCGCTCACGGTCTGATTCGTAACCGTTGTCGAGCCGATGTTGCATGAAAGTCTGCCCTGTGAACTTGTGAATAAGTTTTCTTTGCTTCCGGTTGTCGAGAAGAAGAACGTATATCTTGCCGAAGTAGAGTAGAAATCTGCTTCGAGAAGCACATACATCGTTGAGCTCCCGGACATCAGCTGCCAACCTGATGAGAAATCAGACATATGGTCTTGCCTCCCTTACAATCATTCTCGCAACGGCTTTATTCTTACCGATTGTCAGCTCTATTGACCGGATAAGTCCGTGAACAAATCCGTTGTAAAGCGTAGGAACGGTTACATAGTCTCCAAGATTTTCACCGGAATACTCCGCTTCGAATTCGACTTCGTTTCCGTTGCAAAACTTCTTCACAGAATCCAACATTGCGTAAACTCCGTTTGCTGTTCCGTTCACTGCCGGTCGACACATCCACTTTGAGAGTTCGAGTCTGCCGAGTGAACCAATCTTCGAAGCTCCTGTGTCAACTTCGGCTTCGTAATTTGTCAAATCCGGATCCAACAGATTTTCGTATTCCATAAATACCGCCCAATAGCCTTTTCTGTATTGATAGGAAGCTCTTCCGAGAACCTCCCAATCTTCATAAGTCTTGGAAATAGTTGTCTGCGGTTTTAACGAACGAAGTCCGTCAGACTTGAATCCGACAATGTAAAAGTCCTGTGCCGGCTGAAGATATGCCGCCCACTGACGAAGAGTCATCTTATCGTCCCATATGCCGTGATAAACGTCCTCTGTAAACTCGATATTGATTGGACATCCCAACTGACGAAAGTTCTCGTCATTACGGTTTTCCATTTCCTGGACATAGTCATGTGCCTGAACAGTATATATGTCCTCAGCTTCTCTTGTGATCGATTCGATAACGTATGAGGCCTCATAGTGATTCGTTATCAGTTTGAACTGTTGCCCTTCGAGAAGCTCCCTGTCCGTCTGTATCGTGAAGTCACAAGTACCGGCAGGACAATCGTTTTTCTCGAGGCAGAGTTCTCCGTAAACGGAAATATCTCCGACAAAACCGTCAATCTCGACATCAGTGCCGAAGTCGATGTAATCTATCTTCAGATTGTTTCCTTTACCTTCGATAGTGTTAATCCATAGAGTCATCTCGAGGATGTTCTCATACTCGAAGTTCTCAAAACCGATATAATCCTCGGTTATTACGTTAACGGAAAAGATGTTATCGTCCACATCTCTCAGATGAATCACAATATCAGCTCGTTTATTGCTTTCGTCTACATCGGGATGAGTCTTGATTGATATGCCTTTTGTCAAGTCTATCGGATGATCGAATGTCAGCGTTATATAAGGCGAATAGCGGTTTCCTGTGAATCCTCCGGTATCGTTGGATATGTATTCGGATATGAGACCGACACAATCGTTATAATCAGCTGCTTCAAGCGTGTAATCAAGCATGTCAGTCCCTGCACCGTCAAGGTTTGCGTAATTGATAACATTGAACTTCGTGCTCGGATCATATAAATTAACACTTGCATCCTGGCTGTAAGCGTTATCAATGCTCAAAATCTCGGAGTTCACATATGGAGTTGCATCATGAAGCAGAATTTTGTTCACGCAATCCCCTCCTTAAATGATTGTTCCGTAAAATTTATAAACATTGATAGCGTTCTTTGCAGAGCTGCTTGAGTTGTAGAAATTGAAGTATGATGACTGTCCGCACATCGGAAACATTCCGTTATAGTAGCGGACATAACCGCTGACCGTCAGCGTTTCTCTTGAATTCATTCGCTCCCGAGGGAAGGCAGATGGCCACAGATAACCGCTTCGATTGTCCCACCCGAAGAAAGCATTCTGATTGTAAGAAGCAGCCTGTGCTGCATAGGTAAGCTTTACCCACAGAAGTTCGTCCTGTTCTCTTTGTCCAATGTCGAATCCACCGGATTCGTAATATTGGCTGATTAGAGCTGAAAACTCTCCCTTATAATAACTTCCTGTGTCATCGTTAACTCTTGACCAACCTGAAGCCGAAAGAAGCTGATCGTTGTCAAACAAGTTTTCACTATATCCCGGATAATTGAATCCGTGATATGAGTAACCGTTGTTCCAACTATCAATCAGCAGTCCGACCGATTTTCTCATTGTTACATAGTCCTCATAAAGACCGCTGAACTCAAAAGTCACAGGAACACGCTGAACAGCCGACACAATAAGGAATTTTGTGTTTTCTTCATCCCAAATATAGACAGGAAGAGAAATATCCGGATTGAATGTCGCTTCAATCTGTTTTGCAATTCTTCTTGCATCTGCGTGATTACAAATGTAATAGTGATCCCAAATGTTGTTATATTCAACATTAACCTCAACAACGGATGTTCTGACCGGATTGGCTGAAGGAACAATCTTTTCATACTTTATCACTCCGAACGGACAGTAGTGACAGCTTCCGCTGATTGAGTATGTTGTGAATGTAACTCCGCTCTCATTTTTTGTCACGGCAGAGAGATTCGGTTCGACAAGCGTTACATTATATAGGACGTTCGAGTATATCTTTTTTTGTCCGGCTTCCATCTCGACAGTGTCCCATGTCAGCGTTCCCGAAGTGTTGAATATATCATCTGCGTAACCGCCTATTGACACTATTGAGACAGATGCCGAATCGTATCTGTATTGATTCTGATTCAGTTTAGAAAACTGCTTGAAATTATAAGAAACGGAAACACTTGTCACTTTTCCGACCGTGTTTCCGTTGAACTTGCAATTTCTGACTCCGATTACCGCCATTTTAATAATCCTCCGACATCTGCTGCGGTCTCGTTGGGACAACTGTGATCGTGTAGTCTCCCCAAATATTGAAACCGTCAATCTGTTTTTCAAGTTGCCTTGTGCCGGACACTATGTGACCGTAATAGTTTATTTCTCCATTCATTCCGTAAGGAATTGCGAAAGCATGCTCCGAGACAGGTTCAGACAGAAGCTCCCACAACTCATTCCACTTCTCGTCCGAAAGAGTAGGATCCCTTCTTATAGTGAGAGTGTGAGACCGCTCCGTCCCGATTATGTCATACCACATGTTTCCTGCTTGCGTTCTTCTCGAGGATAAACCTTCAAGAAGATTGAATGACTCCTTCAGACCGTCCACAAGACAAGCAACACCGTGATATTCTGTTCCGTCAATTGTTAACATATATATCCTCCTCAGCTTGCAAATGCAGACTTCCGCTTGGCTTCTCTGTCAACCTCAATGTTCAAAGCTCGGATTAAAGCACCGGCTGAACCGCTGATGTTGATGTTGACAGGAGTTTCCGCTCCCTGCTGAGCAATGACCATATCAAGCTTAGCATTCAGCATCTCATAGTCCGAGTTGACTCGTTCGTTTTCAGCTTCGGCTGCTGTCAAAACTCTCTCGCCTTCGTGAAGTTGTGCAAGATAGTCATTTGTAGGCACATAGGAAATGCCTCCGGCATGACCTCTTGGACGGCTTCCGCTCTTGCTGTCCTCACCGCCTGTGAAAAATCCTTTGATTGCATCTTTGATTGAATTGAATATCTTCTTCGCCAATCCTAACCAATCGTAATCAATAATAGCCTCAGCAAGTGCCTTAGCCATCTCAAATGCGGCTTCGATTAACATAGGAGCGTTTTCGATAAGAACCGAGACTATTTCTCCGATCATATCGATTGTGCCGTGAATCAGCTCCTGAAGGTTGTCTCCTTCGAGGAATGATTCCATCAGAGTTGTGACAAGTGTCAGAGCTGCATCTATCATCAGAGGAGCGTTCTTCGAAAGGAACTCAACAAGGTTTGTAAGAAGATTGACCGCTCCGTCAGTGATTGCTTCAATGTTATCGGGAGTAAACAGACCTTCCATCAATGCGTTGACTATTTCCATTGCGGCATCAATCATCACATTCAGGTTGTCAATTAACCCCTGTGAAAGTCCTCCCAGGATCTCGGGAGCAATCTCGATGAGAGTATTTGCAAGATTTGTGAATACATTGATGACTTTCGGAAGTGCCGTTTCAAGGCCTTTGAGAATTTCTGTGACACCCTGCTCAATCTGCTCCGGAGCACCGTCTTTCCCTGTAAAAACACCTGTGATTCCTTCCATGACAGTGTTGATGCCGGGCAGGAAGTCGGCTGCGATGTTGTTCTTGACCATGTCCATCGTGCTTGTCATTGTAGTCAACGTGTCATTGAAAGCGGCAGAGGCTTTGACCGCTTCATCACTCATCACAAGTCCGTAGTCAAGAGCTGCCTGCTTTGATTCATCGAAGGCATCTTTGCCGGCATTCAGTAAAGGAGCAAGTTCGTTGGCAATTTTATCTCCGAACATCTCGTGAGCCTTTGCAGCTCTCTCGTCAGCATCGGGAATTGCGAGGATGGATTCGAGAGCCTCGTCTATATTCAGATCTGAACCGGATTTTTGCAGAGCGACAGTTGCTTTCTGCAATGTACCCATTGAAGTTCCTGCCAAGTCTGCCGCATATGATAACTGCTGATAAGTCTCCGCTGTGACTCCCATCTTCTGAGAAGCCTTGTCAACCTGGTCTCCGTACTCAGAAGCTTCTTTTGCGGAATCATATACTGCTTTGCCCATCGCAACCGCTCCGGCTGCAACCGCTCCGATGGCAGCAACGGAAGCTTTCGCTCCGACCTCAATTGCTTTCAGTCCTACTTCACCGAGTTTCTTCGCTGCGGCAAGTCCTGCTTCCATTGCTTTTGTTGCTTTGGGATGAGCTTCTGCGAACTTCGAGAGTGCTTCTTTTGCTTCATTGACAGCACCTTTGACTCCCGAGTGTGCCTTCGTATAATCATCGAGTGCGGCCTTTGACTTCTGCTCCTCGGCAGTCATCTTATCGAGCTGTGCGGAAGCGTTATTTAATTGAATAGCGTAGTCCTTGACCTTCTCGGAGTCCTCTCCTTCAGTCTTGGCAAGATCCTCCATTGCTTTCTGCAATGCAATGACCTTTTCACGCTGAACGGCAACCTTGTCAGAGGCTATCTCATACTGTTTTGTGAGATTTGCCATCTCGTCACCGTTGTTTTCGAACGCAGCGGACGAAGCCTTCGCTTCGGATGACAGTAGCTTCAGCTCTTTGTTTGCTTCAGCAAGAGCCTTCTTAAACTCTTTTTCTCCGTCAACAGCGAGAGTCGCTCCGATTTTAAACTGTCCGTTTGGCATTATTCGATATCACCTCTTTTTAAAACACCGTGATATATAAGATATTCCTGGAACACCGCCATCAAGACCATAATCGGCTTGTGCCAAAATTCCAAATCAGAGAAGCCGAGAAGCACTCTCACCCTGAAGTACCACTCATCAAGGTTGAGATTCAGCTCTCGGCTTCCAAGTTTTTTGGGTTTTCAAGTCCTGCCTCGTCCAAAATTTTGTCAAGCTCATCTTCTTCTTCAACTTCGTCCTGCACTTTGAGTCCGAAGGCCTGAGCAATTGCCCTTGTGAACATAGGCAAGTCCTCTTTGGAAATCTTTGCAGCGAGATAATCTCCTTTCAGCAAAGGTTCATCCTCTCTTCTCTCGAAGTTGCGTTGAATGATGTTTGAGTTCATCAAAGTGGCAAGAACGTCAAAAATAACGTCCAGGTTGTCAAACCTGGACAGTATCTGATCGATTCCTTCGCCATATTTTTTTCCGCACTCTTTGAGAGTATAAAAATCTAACTGCAAATCATACTTTTCGCCATTGAACTCAACAATGTTCGGCTCAGTAATGATTCTTGCTTTCATTTTTAGTCCTCCTTAAAAATCAAAGCTCTTATGACGGAAGAGTGTAGTCGAGTGTCTCGGCAAGGAAGCTCGCAGCTGCCGATGCTGAGTCGAACTCATAGTCTTTCCATGCTTTTCCATTGTCATTGGGATAGGCAGTTCCGTTGATTGTCGGAGTGCCGAAAGTGATTGTTTCTCCCTTTGTTTCGAATTCTTCCGAAGGAAGAGAGAACTTCACTTTGTTATAGATCCTGACTTTGTAACTCTTCACGTTTTTGTTCATCTCGCCATTGACGAATCCGAATGCCACGAAAGGAGCAACGTCATCGGATGAATACTCAACCGATGCAGGAGTCGATGTTGTGGCCGCTTCGTATGTTGCACCGAAGATTTTAGCTGCGACCGCCATAGGAACAGTGTCCGTGTTCAGAGTGATTGCGACAGAGGAAGTGTCATTTGCTTCCTCAGCAAGAGCATCGTCAGCATAGAGCTTCGTGCTGTTCTGCGTAGGAGCTGTTGTGACTTTAATAAGTCTGCCGACCGCAACGCCGTCACTGAATCCGGATGTTGTGATGGATGCCACTATTGGAAGTTTAGCACTGATTTTTGACATTTTTATACCTCCGTGTTTGAATTTTCTTGAATTGAAATTATTACATGATAGTAGAGACTATCATTTTCGTATGTTTTTTGAGTCTGAATAATTACATAGCCTTCATCACGCAATGCGTTACGAAGGCTGATCTTGACAGAATTTGCTGTAGTATTTGATTTTGTGAAGAAATGAACATCGATGCTTTTGCTTGTATAAGCATCCCAATCGTCTGCATAGACTTCGGGAGATTCATAAACAGTGTTATATGCTATCCACTCTGAGAGTCTTGCAAGTTCCTTACCGTCAGCATCAACATATCTTTTGTTACTATCGTAATAGTCCTCAAAAACTTTGTATCCGGACAGACTCGGATAACTCGCAACCGCATGTTCTACTGTCATTTACTCATCTCCCTTTCGAATATTTCCAACATTACGGAATTAATCTGTGCTTCAGACTGAGCAATTGCAGGACGAAGAAAAGGCTGTGGACTCATTTTAGAAGAACCGTACTCGTTAACGGCTGCGACCTCCATGAGTCTGACGTTATCTTCCGCTCTTTTGCCTTTGATTGTAATTGTCGAAATCCAGGCACCGTTCTTTGCCTTTTTAGGCTTGGAAATAGTGATGTTGTCAGCCATATGCTTGTGATTCTTTCCGGATCTCGCTGCCTTCGCTTTCGCTGCATCTCGCAGAATCGGAGCAGCCGCTTCAAGCATTTTCGGAGCAACCTCGTCAAGTCGGTCACCGAGCTGTGAAAAGAGCTTATCCACTTCGTCACTGAAGTCAATTGCAAACTGTGCCATCAGTAACCGCCTCCAATAACAGCCTGGCAAGTAATTTCAAGCTCGTTTTTATTGACATAAGTCCGAAGCACCTGGAATTCGGCAGAATTGTATTCAATCCTGTCCTCATCGTTATAATCCGAGTAATCGGGCAGAATGAACTTAATTTCCGGTTTCAGTCCGACTGAATATGCTTGATAAAACTCGCCTGTGCCAATCGAGGAAATCCGGCAAAACACCTGTCTTTCTCTTGTATACTCTGTACCGTCAAGTCGGACGAGCTTCTTCTTGAGCTTGATGACATCATTGTACATAATTGTCACCGTCCACGTGATAAAAAGAATCAAGAGAAAGGAGCTGTTTCTTAAGTTCATAGTCCTTGAACCACTGCTCTCCCTTGTCGAGCTGATTATAGATCCATCTGCAATAGAGAAGAATTGCCACAATAACGCCTTCGTCATCGATGTGGTTGTTTACGTCAACCCCTGCCGATGCCAAGTCTATCATCGCAGCTGATATATTCAGCTTGATATCGTCATCAAGGGAATTATTAGTTATT
The DNA here is from genome assembly GCA_045631825.1 of Eubacteriales bacterium. GTDB lineage: Bacteria > Bacillota > Clostridia > Oscillospirales > CAG-382 > UMGS1387. Next base: position 24,509 of record JAZQVQ010000100.1, read on the forward strand.
CTGAGTCCTGTTTTCACTCTTTCAAAAGTGGTCAAATTATTCACCTCTCATGGCAGCATAACTGTGATAGCTGCCCTCGTTAACAACCATTTTGCCCAGGTGTCCGATCTTACAAGCCGGATCGCAGTACAGCTTGAATCCTGCATCTCTTGCCCTGACACAAAAAGAGAGATCCTCTCCGAATCCTCCGCAAGGCTGGAAGGGAAGTCCTGCTTCGGACATAACGGCCGCAAGGCTCTCTGTTTTTGTCAGCGTGAACGCAAAACCGCAAGCGGCAATTTCGAAAAGTTGTGAAGGAAACTCTTCAATTCTTACGTTATACGGAATTACTGCGTTTCCGTCATCAACAACTCTGATTTCAGCTTCCGAGAAAACACAAGGTTCAAAAGGCGGTCTCCGTGAGAAAAACTGTCCGCAAACAAACTCTTTATCATTATCGAGAAGTTGCTCAAGAGCATCCGGTTCGAACAGCATATCCGAGTCAATCCATAGCACATAATCGCATCCGCAGGCTATAGCTTTGAGTGCGAGTTGGTTTCTGACTTCATAGATAAGACTTGATCCCATAAAAATGACATCAAGCTCGTTCTTACCGAGCTTTTTCTCGTAGTTTAAAAGATTTATCAAGCACTGACAGAACTCCACAGGAGCTGCTTCGTAACAGGGAACAGCTATCATGATTTTCATTCGTTTTTCCTCCTTAACGAACGAGAAGAGCATCCGCTCTCCTCATAAAAGACCTGTCATCAGGTTGATGTTGAAATTGAGATGCGGACGAAGTGTTTGTCGGCAATGAGGCCGATGCCTGCATACTGTCTGCCGACAATCTTCACCAGATCCTTCTCCGCAAGAGAAGCATCGTCAACCTTCATCTTAATGCCGTTGCCGTTGGGAAGGTTAACAAGAGCACCTCTGCCGAAGTCACCGACTATAGCGTATGTCGGATTTGTGGTTGTTGCAGCACTCTTTGCAGGAAGCTGATCTGTGTAGACTATCTTGTCTTTCAGACCGTTGAACACGTCAACGCTGTACTTCGCAGCGTGAGCTGCTGAAATAAAGGCAGGATATGTCTGTCTGTTCATCGCAATGCGAAGATCTCTTGCATCACCGGCAAGGAAAGCACAAGCCTGAACAAGAGTGTCTGTGCCGATTGTGTCGCATGTGTAGTTGGGAACACCGACTGCTGTCGAGGATGCTGCTGTACCGGCTGAAGTAATCTTTGAGATAAGGATGTTTTCTGCTTTCTTGACAATCTGATAGGCGATTTCCTTGAGGATGTAGCCCATCGTGTCAACGGTTGTGCCTTCAAGAGCTTCGTCAGAAACGGTAATCCACTTCTTGATGTTCTCATTTTTGATGTTTACAACACCGAGTGTGACAACTTCTTCATCGGGAGCTACTGTGCCTTCAACGTGAACAACGGCTCCGGTTGCCGAAAGTTCAAAACCGATTGCAACGTCACCCTTGAAAAATGATTTCTTGCAGTATCCTACAAGTTCGTTTTCTTCCCAGGCAGTCTGAATTTCGGTTTCGAGCTGAGTGGGAACAGGAACATAGCCTGTGAGACCATCGCCTGTTGTATTGACGGTAAGAAGAGCTCTTGCTTCGTCAAAGTTATCATCATGTTTTTTGAGACCGTTGAGCCAGGCAGCTGCATAGTCTCTTGAGCTTCTCAGTTCATTGAGTGTCATAGTTTCGTTTCCTTTCTTTTCTTTTTCTTCGGGAAGAGTTATGTTGTTTCCCTGGTTTGATTTTGCCGCTTCGATAACCTTTGCTTCTTCAGCTTTTCTTGCTTCAGCATTTTCGATTATCTTTCTCTCTTCAGCTTCCAACGAGGAAACTTCATTTTCGAGTGCAGAGATTCTGTCCTCAGTTATGTCGGCTGATTTGAGTTCTTCGGAAATTTCGGCTTTTCTTGCCTTGATTTCTTCAATCGTCATTGTTCGTGACCTCCATGTTAAGTCTTAATCTCAGCTGCAACGCTGCAATCCTCTTCTGCTTGTTGTGCTCAATCTCGCTCCGGATCCTTTCTTCCTCAATCACTCCGTTGAAGAAGTTTCGAGCACCGCAACCGATTTCAGTATCAGCGTTTGCAGGAATATCTACAACAGACACATCATAGATCTTTCTGATGCCATCTGCTTTGTAGCTGATTGTGTTGGTTTCCTTATCCCACTGATATCCATCAGCCTTGACAGAAAACCTCCATGACATTTTGTCAAGCATCCCTGCTTTGATTGCTTCATATATCTGTTTTGCCTGTTCCGTTTTTCCGAGATTTGCGGTTATACGCAGACCTTTATCGTCCGGAAACAGGGAAAGAGTGTTGTTTTTTGTCCTGGCATAAACCATTCCACCGTGATTGAGTTGGAAAATTACATCGGAAGTGTCAGCATTCTCGAAGTTTTCCTTGCTGAACTGTTCATAGACAGGCTTATCGTCCCAATCATAGAAGAGAACGTAAGGCTCATAATTAGCCGCATAGCCTTCGACTATGTAGTTTTCTTCCTTTCCTTCAACCGATTTGCTTGCTCTGAGCTCGAGCATCTCCATTGACCTGACTTCCGCAGACTGTTTGTAGCTTGGCTTATTATTCATCAATCGTCATTCCCTTCGTTGTTGTTTATTTTTTCAAGTTGACCGTCCTCTCCATATTCCTTCCGAATATAGAACGTGTCACCGCCTTCGATTCTGTTGAGGTTGAGAATCTCTCTGCCCTCGTTTCTCGTCATCATTCCTCGGTCAAACATTGTTTGAATCACGTTGACCTTTGTTGTAACGCTCAGATAGTTCATTCTGTTGGCCGCAAACTCAACACTGTTCCCGAAAGCAAGTTCGTGTGACGAGAAGAGCATATCCGTATGCGTAAGACTCAATTCAAGAGCAAAAGGCTCTATCTGACCTTCATAGTACGCATTCCATTCTTCGTCATTGTATTTGTTCTGAATGACGTTTTCGGACACTCCCATATAGTCGGATACAGAGTCCTTGATAAGTCTCATCTGCTTATCGTCCACAGTGAACTGATGAGCCTCGAGCTGTTTGACATCGGTATATTTTGCATCGACCATCATTACGTTCGATTTGTTTTTCCGAAGATTCAGCTTTGCGAAACGTTCTCTTTCCTTTTCGACATCGTCCGCTCTCAGAGTCTGCCCGAGCTTTGCGAGGAACTGAATGTTCGAGGAGTTCTTGATAGCCTCAACAATTGCCTGGTCTTGTGCGTTCATTAACTGCAAAGTCGGATTGAGTGCCTTGTTAGAGTCTCCGAAGTATTCATCGAAGTTCTGAAACTGATTCAGCAAACGAGCTTCCTTCATCCTGATTGCCTTGAGCTGACCGGGGAAGAGTTCGTAGATGATCCACGGCTCGTCATTAATGCTCTTAATCGTACACTTGTCCGGATGTAACGGATAGAGACCTTCAATCCGCTGATAATACTTATCGTAGAGAGGCACAAAGAAACAGTTATTCTTGACCTTGACGATCGTTGCAAGTCTGTATAAGTATTTCTTCGTGTCCATTAAGGGATTCGGCTTGAACGAGAGCATCCGCTGATACCTTTCATTGCCTGCTCCTGATACCACCGGCTTCAGGTTTGAACAGTGGTTCGCAAAAGTGTGAACCGCAGCCTTTGAATATGCCATTTCGTACAGACCGCCTTCAAATGTTCTAAAGACAGGCTGATAGAAAGGAATCTTCTCAAAATATTCGTGAATGCCTTTTTCAAGAGCTTCTTCCTTTTGTCTCTGCTCTCGGTTCTTGCCGAAGTTGAAAAGTGCCATTTCATCACTCCTCTTCGTCATTTAGATTTATATAACTATCGTAGTTGTCACACAGTCCTTTGTAAGCCATGATAAGAGCGACAGCTCCGTCAATTCGCTTTAAGGGAGAACCGTTTTTTACAGGTTGAATGTTATCGTTGACATCTCTCTTCACAGACAGATTCATAAGCATCCATTTCAGCACAGGATTGTTCTGATAAACGATGTTGCCTGCCTGAAACTCAGCCTTGATGTCCTTCATAGGATTGCTCATCGAATAGACACCCTGTCGGACAGGAATCATCGTGTGTGCTCCGAATTCCATCTTGAATTGAGCTAACAAATCATCGGAGATATGCCACGGATCGTAACAGATATAGAGAGGATACAAGTCATGCTCGTCCCGAAGTTCCAAGAACCAATCAAGGAACACACGCTTGTCAACTTTATTTCCAGGAACAAGCCGGAGAAGTCCTTCGGCTGCCCACTGTCTGTAAGGAACGAAGTCTCGTTCGAGCCTGCTTCCGTTTGTGCGTTCGATTTGCTCCTCCGGAAGCCAAAACATTGGCTTGACCACGATTTTGTCCGAGCTCGGCTTCTTGCAGACCGCTACAGCTGCGTTCAAGTCGATGGAGTCAGCCGCATCGAATCCTCCGATGCAGTATTTGAATCTGTCCTCGATTACCTCTTCGTTGTTTATATCTTCGTAACGCAGGAATGCCGACTCATCAGTTTGTGTCATGTTAAAGTCTTTAACGAGAACGGTCGGCTTGAAAGTCGGATCGTCCTTCGCTTTCTGCACCATCTGCCGGAGATAATCTCTGCTCTTAATCGTGTCAATGCCAGGATTAGCCTTAATCCAACAATCTTCCCTGTCCCACTCATTGATGTTGTCAAGTTCGTAGATCCAGGGAAGGAAGTGAACGTTTTCAATCTTGCCTTCAAGGATTTTTTCGGCATAGTCATACTGTGCATCGAATACGGAGTTCCGGACGAAACCGTTCGTTGTGATTTGGAACAGTATCGGTTGACTTCTGCCGGACATCGACTGCTTGATTAAATCGTACAAGTCTCTGTCCTTGATTGCAGACAACTCGTCAATGACAGCTGCGTGAGTGTCGAGACCGTCAAGGCTGTTGCTGTTGGATGCGAGAGCCTTGATGAACCCGAGATTCTTCTCATAATACAAATCCGATGCCCTTTTTCGAACATACTTCGAGAGCATCGGAGACTGACGTACCATTTTATGTGCCGCAACAAATCCGAGAACCGCCTGGTCTCTTTTTGTTGCGAGGTTGTATATCTGAGGAGCACCCTCGAAATCATTAATCAGCAAGTCGAGTTCCACAGCTGCGGTCTCGGTTGTCTTTCCGTTCTTTCGGCCTTCAATAATCAGGCACTCGTTGTACTGACGGTATCCGTTATCATCCACGAATCCGAACAACGCTTGAAGTCTTGCCTTCTGAAAGAGTTCGAGTTTCAACGGAACTCCGAGTTTTCCGGTCGGCTGCTTGCAGAACTTCTCGATGAATTCAACGTGCCGGTTGGCTTCGTCCTCATCGAAGTGGTATTCCCCAGGAGAGTAGATTTGATTCAGTAAAATTTCGCAAATCTGTTTGATTTTCTCGCAGGCAACAATCTTACCTTCAAGAATCTTCGTGCAATAGAGTTCAAGATCACTCATCTTGAGCTCATCTTCTTCGCACTGCCCTTGAGGAATTCAGTGAGTTCGTCATCGTTGCTGTAGTCGGCTACGGCAGATAAAACTTCTAATAATTGCTTCATTGTCTGTGAGAAAACTTTCGCAAGTGACAGATAAGCATCAGCTTCGGCACTCTTTTTCTTGCCGGATTGGTGTTGTCCGTTATTGTAATTCTCTACCCATCCGACTTCGGCCACTTTCTCCTGCAAGAATGTCAACTGAGCCTCTTGCCATATAGCTTTATCAAGAATTGCCTGTGCCGCCTGCCTCTTACTTTCGGGAAGTTTTTTTATGTCTGCCTTAATCTTATTAAATCGCACAATAACACCCCCTTCGCAATCTATCGTGCGTTAAAAAAGAGG
>JAZQVQ010000101.1:0-16979 GCA_045631825.1 Eubacteriales bacterium
TATCTCAATTACAACAAGTGGTCCAATTATTCCACTAATAAACATTACCGGAGTTACTATAAATGCCGGAAACTCCAGAAGACGATTAAACACAACCTCCGCAACAATCTGGAAAGGCCATGACAAAACAAAGATACAAAAACTAAATTTTTCTATATAGTGAAAAAACAAATTCTCTGTGAAATTGTTTTTAGCAAAGACCGATAAAATACCCAAAATCATAAACAAAGCAAGAAATACATTTATAACCAACACAAGTTTTGACGGGATTGTCAAAAACTTTGTTTCTAAGAAAAACAAAAGTACCGAGAGACAAACGAGTACCCACCCCCCCCGATTTTGTCTGTTATGATATATGTAATGCTTTTATCGGATTTGCCAAGCCACATACCCAAAAAATACCAGCACAAATTTTTTGTCAAATCATTTATGGCAAACCATTGTGTCGTTTGGGGCAAAAACAACATTAGAAAACTGACAGGCAAAATCAAAATGGCAAAGACATTTTTATCTTTTAACAATTTTTCATATAAAATTGAAACAATAGCAAAAATCCATATTACAGGAAGAAACCAAAAATGCCCCCACACGTTTTCCCTTGGAACTAAAATTGTTCGTACAAAATTCGCAAGGCTTAATTCTACAGTATCATTTATGTATGCTGACACAAGTACCTTGGGAACATAGCACAACAGCGACAAAACAATATACGGGGTTAATAGTTTAACAGTTCTGTTTTTCAGATACTCAGATATTCCCCGATATTCAATACTTTTAGTTTTTGAAACAAGAAATCCGCTTAAAAAGATAAACAGAGGCATATGAAAGCAATAAATAAAACTACGAAACAAATATAAAATATCAGGTATCTGTACATTGAACGGATATGAATGACCAAAAACTACAAGTAAAATACCTATAACCCTTGCATTTGATATATATGTCAGGCGTTGCTTTACCTTATTCATTATGCCGAAACCTCCAGCAATTTCTGAATTTGACTTTCCGTCAACTTCCACTCAAATGCTTCACAGTTTCCAATTAACTGTTTTGGATTCTTTATACCGGCCAATACCACAGAATCCGGAATATAATCAAGAATAAAACGTATTGCAACAGAAGAAACCGATTTTTCAACTTCTGCAGCTATTATCTTAAGGACCTCGACAATTTCAAGGTTTTTGATTAACTTATCGCCATGAAAATTTACATAAATATCACGACTTCTGCGATCATCAGTACCAAACGCACTACTCTTATCATATTTTCCTGTTAAAATACCTTGTCCGAGGCTACCCCATGTAAGTGGTGTAAGATTTAGTTCTTTTGACAGTTTAAACATATTCTCTTCATTTTTTCGACAAGCAAGGCTATATTCATTTTGAAAACTTACAAATGAACCGGCAAAAGCTCTCAGTTCTTCAACATCATTTTCATCGATATTACTTAATCCGTAATACCTGATTTTTCCTGCTTGTTTTAATCTTTCCAAACATTCGACAACTGATGAAATAGGAGTTACTCCATCTCGATAATGAACCTGATATATATCAATATAATCTGTGTCAAGTCGTTTCAAGCTTTTATCCACTGCTTCTTTTATCCACTCAGGACTATTATCATAAAAAGTTTTGCCATTCTCTACACGAACACCAAATTTAGTCGCTACAACAACATCTTTTCTTGAGCCTCCAAGTGCTTTAGATAAAGTTTCTTCTGATTTACCAAGTCCGTACGTATCGGCTGTATCAAACATAGTAACACCATTTTCAAGAGCCGAATGAACTGCATCGATCAAATCATTTTCTACGACCTTACCCCAGCCATAACCGCCCATAGGACAACCGCCCATACACAAGCGTGAAACCTGAAGATTAGAATTCTTTAGAGTTATGTATTCCATAAGCTTCTCCATTACTCAAGATGCTCGAAAACATCTTTTGATTTTGTCTTAATATGAAAAACCACGCGAAACGCTTTTCTTAACACCCTCATCACAGTATGGAAAAACAACTTACAATCAGTACAAAAAGATACTTGTGCCACATACTTCAACCTAAGTTGATTTTTCTTTTTCAATACATACTTTTCATACATCTCATCTGCATTCTGACTTCCTACTATTTCATCAAGATTTATCAGATAAAGCGAACTAAAATCCGTTATACCCGGACGTACATTCAGTATATTTTTTTCAAGTCCCTCATACTGATTTACATACTGCAAAAGCTCCGGTCTCGGCCCAACAAAAGACATTGTTCCTATCAAAACATTAAACAACTGTGCAGTTTCGTCAAGCTTGGTCTTTCTGAGTACCTCCCCTACTTTTGTAATTCTTTTATCACCCAGAGCAGTTGTTCCACCGCCGACTTTGTCGGCGTTTTTTATCATTGAACGAAATTTGCAAATTTTAAAGGTCCTCCACTTATACCCTCCACGTTCCGCTCTGTAAAGAACAGGAAAACCACTTTCAAAAAAAATACACATCGATATGATCAGATATAATGGCAAAAGAAAAACTAACAAACCCAAAGCGAGAACAAAATCTATAAGGCGTTTTATGTACACGTTGTAAACCCCTGTGTACCTGATTTTAAGTGATTCTTCGGTATATGGTAATTCCTCGAGTTCGAGACTTTTGAGAACCCTCTCAGACAACCCATCTTCATTAATTATCGTGTTATTTAAATCCATACCAACCTCGTAAATTCAGTTAAAAATTAAAAATATACACAAATACAACCATTTTAAATTATTATACCACTTTGTAACTTTTTTGTCAACAAAAAAATAATTTTTTAAAAATGATATTTATGATTAAATAACAAATTTGAATTGCACCCAAGCTAAATATTTATCAGAAAAGTAAAAATTCTACGCATTATAACATTATTTAACTCCAGATTATTCCCAGATATTAACACAAAAATAATACAAAGGTGTGTCAAAAGCAGAAAGCAAAAACACGTATTTCAATATAAAAAACTGACTCCGCCAAAAAAGCGAAGTCAGCTTATAACATAATTTTAACTTAAACAACGGACAGTGAAATTTCTCACTGTTTATTGTGTTAACAGAAATTAGTTAAGTTCAGCAAAATACTTGATTGTACGAACCATCTGGCTTGTATAGGAGTTTTCGTTATCATACCACGAAACAACCTGAACCTGATATGCGTCGTCATCAATCTTAGCAACCATTGTCTGTGTTGCATCAAAGAGTGAGCCAAACTTCATACCGATTACGTCAGAAGAAACTATCTGGTCTTCGTTATAACCGAATGAATCGTTTGCAGCAGCCTTCATTGCGGCGTTGATTGCATCAGCTGTGATATCGTTACCCTTAACAACAGCAACAAGAATTGTTGTTGATCCTGTGCAAGTAGGAACTCTTTGAGCAGAACCGATAAGCTTGCCGTTGAGTTCGGGGATTACAAGGCCGATTGCTTTTGCTGCACCTGTTGAGTTAGGAACGATATTCTGAGCTGCAGCTCTTGCTCTACGGAGGTCACCCTTTCTGTGAGGTCCGTCGAGAACCATCTGGTCACCTGTGTATGCATGAACTGTCGTCATGATACCGCTCTGGATAGGAGCAAAATCGTTAAGAGCCTTTGCCATAGGAGCAAGGCAGTTTGTTGTACAAGAAGCTGCAGAAATGATATTCTCGTCCTTTGTAAGAGTCTTTTCGTTAACGCTGTAAACGATTGTCGGAAGATCCTTACCTGCGGGAGCAGAAATAACAACCTTCTTAGCACCTGCATCGATATGAGCCTGTGACTTTTCCTTTGAGCAGTAGAAACCTGTACATTCAAGTACTACGTCTACTCCAAGCTGTCCCCAAGGAAGATCCTTAGCGTCCTTTTCAGCATAAATCTTGAGTGTTTTGCCGTCTACAGTGATTGTGCCTGCTTCATCATCAGCACTTACTGTGTGACCCATTGCAACATAGTTACCCTGAGCTGTATCATACTTAAGAAGATGAGCGAGCATTGAGGGCTTTGTTAGGTCATTGATAGCTACTACTTCGTAACCTTCTGCACCAAACATCTGTCTGAATGCAAGACGACCAATACGGCCAAATCCGTTAATGGCAACTTTTACTGACATTTTTGAATTCCTCCAAAATAATAAAATTTAGTGATACAAATTTTCACGTATACTATTCTAATACTTTTTTCCAGATTTTGCAAGTAACTTTATCAAAGTTTTCACATTCTTAATACTTTATATAAAGAATCACAATTGTTACCTAACAAAAAGCATAATTTTTATTACTTTTGATAAAATTAATCTTACATACTTTATTTTAACTCATTACAAGGAGATTATTATGAAAAACAAAAATGATATTCCGCAAAAGCTCGCCATGGTGCTTGCACAAAACAATCAGGCATTATTTTTTTACAACTGCCTTGACACAAAAGCACAAAGGGAAATTTGCAACCGCGTTAATTCCCTATCCACAAAAAAGGAAATCGAGGAATTTATTGAAAAAATCTCTAATTAAAAATTCCTGTTTTTATATGTAACAATATTACACTTGAAAAACAGAGCGTTATATGATATACTTCTAAGTAAAACTAAGAAACGGAGGTGTTGGCATTGGGAATACTTTTCAAAAACGGCAAGAAGGACGACGAAGAACAGTCTCTTTCCGAAGACACTCTTCTTGCTTTTAATGCCGTAAAAGGCGACATGGCAAGTTTTGAAAAGCTTGTCAGAAAGTATGAGCGGTTTGTCAGCACCTGTGTTTATCGTACCGTTTCTGACAATCAGGAAGTATTGGACATCTCGCAGGAAGTATTTTTAAAGATGTACAAGGGTTTATCGGGCTTTAAAGGTCAAAGCAGTTTTTCCTCCTGGCTTTACAGAATTGCAAAAAATTGTGCTTACGATTATTTGCGGCGTCAAAAAGGTTATACTGTAAGTCTTGATTCAACCGATGAAGATGGAAAAACCATCGACATTACCGACACAAACGAAAACATAAATCCTGAGAACAGTTACTTAAAAAACGAAAAGCAGGTACTTTGCTGGAAACCTATAAACAGTCTTTCCGACGACCACAAAGAGATTATTGTTATGCGTGACATAAACGGTATGTCTTATGACGATATTGCCACCATTCTGAATATAGAGACAGGAACTGTAAAATCACGTCTTTTCAGAGCACGGGAAGCCTTAAAAAAAGCATTAATGAAAGAAAATTATTTTTAAAGGAACTTTTATAAAAACATCTCGTCATATAATTTGAAATCAGTAAAGAAAGGAGTGTTTGGCATTGGACGAAAACATGCCGATATGTGAAAAAGTCAGGTTTTCCATATGTTGTGAAGAAAACCTGAGTATTGAATTTACAGAGCACGTAAAAAACTGTCCGGATTGTTGTCAATATAAAAAGCAACAGGACGACATTAAGAATATGTTATCGCAACTTACAGTGCCGAATCTCCCAAACGGTACTGTTACCGAAAGTGTTATGAAAACGCTTTGCGGCACGGCTAAACCCAAACCAAAATTCAAGTTCTTGCCTTGTGCATACAATTACGTCGGTACTGCTGCTGCAGTTATTATTATCGCTGCGTTATTTATATCAAGTAAAGGCTGGCAAGTTTTAAACGTAAACAATTCTTCGGCTGAACAAAATATTTCAGATAGTGTAGTCGAGTATTATTCTTACGATGCTTCAAACGAATCCGTATTTGAAGAGGGTGTGCAGATTAAAAATGCACATTCGGCTGTACGAGATTCAGAAATTGAAACTGCAAACTCCGGAATGGAGGGCACCCCGATTTTTGACAAAAATGAAAGTATAACCGAAGAAAGTGTCTCACAAAAATTACTAAAGTCCCCGTCTGCTTTAACCGATTCTGTACAATCAAGTGATATTTATTTACAAGATGACTCATTGGATTATCCGGTGGGTGAAAGCATACAATACGATTCAGATGCCGACAAGCATCGCACTCCAGATTATGCTCCCTTCCCTTCCGATTTTGTCGACTCTTCGGGTGGTGCATTAAGTAAAGACGCAGATTTTGAAATCACAGAAAGTGAAGATGCTATTGAAATACCCTATCCTTTATTTTCGGCCGTTACTCAAAATACAAGCACCTCTATATTTGACGTTTCCACGTTTGATGTAAATGCCAATGCACTTTCATCAAACATTTATCTTGCCAATTCTTTTGTTACCCAAAACTTTGAATCGGCACATATCATTGATTATGACTATATAGCAGGTCAAGGTATCGACAACGATATTTTCATAAGTTGGATTTGCACTGTCTCGGACTACAGGTTATACAATGATGCAGAACTTATTAAATTTGCCAAAACAAAATAGTTTTTATTTTACAAAAGATGCTCCGGCTTGATTTTCAAACCGGAGCATTATTTGTTTTATTATTTTTCAATCAGGCTTTGCACAACGTTCTCATCGGGTGTTACAAAGGCTGTATAATTTGTTTCATAAACCACAAAGCCGGGTTTTGAACCTGATGGTTTTTTTACGTTTTTAACCCTTGTATAATCAACGGGAGCCTGAGGTTGCTCTTTCTGCGAGCTGTAGTAAGCTGCAATCATTGCACATTCGGTAAAATCACGTTCAGATGGCTCCAATTTACCGCATCGCATAACAACGTGTGAGCCGGGTGCTTTCTTTATATGGAACCAAAAATCGTCTTTTGAGGCAAGACCTGTTGTTATATAATCGTTCTGCAGATTGTTTTTTCCGCACAGAACCTCAAATCCTCCCGAAGTTTTAAACTTCAATGGAACAAGCTGTTTATTCTTTGGTTTTTTGGCATCGTTTTTATTTTTCCCAATAATTCTTCGCAGGTTTTCAAGCTTTTTACCATACCCCGTTATTGACAGTTCTTCCCTTATCTGCGACAAATCTGCCTCCGTCTGTGCTTTTGCAAGGCTTTCAAAAACAGTATCTATATACTCAAGCTCTTTTTGAGCCTTTTCTATCTGCTCGGTCAGCATTATCTCTGCAGATTTTGCTTTATTATACTTTTTATAATAAAGCTGTGCATTCTGCGAGGGTGAATAACGAGAATCAAGTTCAAGTTTTATCTCTGGTGTATCAGGGTCAAAATAGTTCACAAGAGTAACGCTTGTCTGCCCCTTTTTGAGATTATAGATATTTGCTGTAATCAAATCGCCGCAGCGTTTCCATTCGTCTTTATTAACGCATTGCGAAAGAGACTCACGTTGCAGTTCTATCTTTTTTGTAATTCTCGCACTTGCATTTGAAAGCAGCTTCAAAATATCCTGAGCTCTTGACTTTATGTTTTCCTGCCTGTCACGCTGCTCATAAAACACATCGAGAAGTGTACTTACATCATCATATTTTACAATTACTCCGCTCGCACCATACTGTCTTATATCGCAAAATGAAAAATCAAGCACTTTTCCGTTTTTATCTTTAATAAGGCACGGCGAAAACTCACCGGATTTTACGCTCTCATATATTTTAGAAAAATTAAACCACAATTTTTCAACGTCAATTTCATTAAGTGCCTTATGCGTATCGCCACTTGCCCTATATACTATTTCACGTGCAACAAGCGGAGAAAGACCTGCATAGCAGGAAATCAAATATTTATCGGCAGCCGTACTTCTTCCAGAATCAATATCGGTTTTTGTCTTTTCTATAAACACCTCTCTGTCAATATCGACCGCATTTATTTTGCCCTCCTGACGTGGTGGATCCTGATATTCAAAACCACAAAGCACCTGACGTTTATTTGTCGTCGAAAGGCTTACCGGATGAAGCACAGACACAATTTTTCTGTTCTCGTCAAGAAAAACAATATTACTGTACGTACCCATTATCTCGCAAATAAGATACTTCTCGGTTAAAAAACCCATATCGTCACTGCAGCTGATTTTTATTTCGAGTGCTCTGTCAAAGCCGATTTGTCTGACAGACAAAATATGTCCACCCGACAAATACTTTCTAAGCAGCATACAGAACATCGGAGGAGAGGGCGGATTTTCACGCTCCACACTACAAAACCCGACTCTTGAATTTCCGGGACACGCAGATATGAGAATTTTTCTACTCTCTTTGACCGACCTTATATTTAAAACAATTTCATCTCTTTGTGGTTGATATATTTTATCAATTCTTGCACCAACAGCAAATGATTGCAGTTGTTTTGCAACCGCCGCCATAACACCGGCATCAAACGGCACTTTTACTTCCCCCCTACATCAGATACAAACATACGGGCTTTTTGTATCGAAGTACAAACACTCAAGCTCTCCAAACTGTTTGGAAATAACATTTCTCAAATGCGAAACAACTACGTTTTCCGTATAATAATGTCCACAATCATAAATACTTATACCATCTTGCACCGCACTATAAAAAACATGATGCGGAATTTCAGAGCTTACAAAGGCATCGGCGTCCTTTGCACAAGGCACATAATCCTTGCCTGCTCCGCCTACAACTGCAACTTTTAAAATATCCCTGTCTGAAAGAGCAGCTCGAACACTTGTGCAGCACAGCTTTTCGGCAAGATATTTACCAAACTCATCAGGGCTCATACTCTCAGATAATGTTCCAATTCTTCCGATACAGTTATGTTCTCCGCCAAAGCCTGCAACATCATTTAGGCCAAGCCTTTGTGCAAGGCAGTCATTGACTCCGTCTTTTGCACTGTCGAGTCTTGTATGATATGAAAAAACCGAAATATTATTTTTTATAAGCAATTCAAACAGTTCATAGTCAGGTTCTTTAATTCTCTTGAGCGGTCTGAAAATAAGCGGATGATGAGATATGATAAGCTGTGCTTTATTTTGAACAGCAAAAAGGACTGTCTGTTTTGTAACATCAAGTGACACAACCGCCCTTTGTACAATCCCATTGTAATCCTTACACAGCATTACACCGTCATTATCCCATTCTTCCGAAAGGTTTTTGGGGGCATAAAGACTCATAAATTCATCAACTTGTTTAAGCGTTATCATTATTTAAACTCTCCTTAATTTCAAGCATTTGCGTGAGAAGCTCTCTAAACTCGTCACTCTCAAGTCCGCCCAAAGTGCGTTCATCCAAAGCTTTTTTACATATTCTTATACGTCTATCAAGCTGTCTTTCAAAAAGCTTTCCCTTTTTTTCAATATTTATTTTCCCAAGAAGCTGCTGCACTTTTGTCATACTTCTTTTTACCCCATCGTAGCATACACGCATTATAGAGTATATTCTTCCTGCGTCCTCAACCAGAACTTCGTCCTGTATGCAAAAGCCATTTTGATTTAAATACGCACGCAACTTATCTTCACACGTCATGGGCTGAAGTATAAGGCAGATTTTCCCCACATTCTCTTTACTTTTAAGGAAAGCTGCCCTTTCTATTATTCCCGAAATGACCTCTGCTCCCATACCAAGTATGAAAATTCTGTTTGCACCCTCATTTTCAAGTCCACAAAGTCCATCGGTTTTTACAACCTTTATATATTTGCTTACATCTACTCCATTGACTTTTTTTCCGTCTATCGTTTTTGAGGCTTTATTTACAGGTCCATCAGCCACGTCCGAGGCTACGACAAAGCTGCACAGTCCCGATTTTACAAGGTGTAGAGCGAGTTTTGCGTGGTCACATCCAACATCTATTGCAACAAACGGTTGTTTTTCCCCACAATAAAGAACAGCGGCGGCAAGAGAAGCCGCCGCACTAAGCCTTAATGACGACAAAGTGTTTGCTCTGTCCATTATTTTTCAGCCAGAAGTGTGTTTATTTTTTCAACGAGTTCATCTGCATCAACGCCATGAACATCACACGCCATCTCGATAGTTTCTCCTCTTGCGGAAGGACAACCAAGGCAGTGCATACCAATTTCAAGGAAAATTGGGGCAGCTTCCGGTGCAATATCAAGAATATCTCCGATTATTGTTTCTCTTGTTACTTCTTTCATTTTTCTAACCTCCGTTTGTTTTCTTTCAATAATACTTCATTCTTATTAGTTATATTATAAACTGTATTTTATTTTTTTGCAATAGTAAATTTTATATAAATATAATTTTTATATCAAATCATCTTATAACAAGCATCTTTTTCCCGCTTGCATCATCGCTTTCAAGATTATTTGCCTTTCTTATTTCTTCCGGTGAACAGCCATATTTTTTTGCAATATCCCACACCGAATCATTTTTGCCGGGGTAATATATTACAACTTGGTTATCCTGTCTTTCCCGTTTTTTTGTAGTGTCACGCTTAAGTTCTTCAACAATATCTATTTTAAAGCTATCTGTTATTGTTCCGTCAAGGTTTACACCGACTTTACAAACTGCCTCACCATTTTTCACTTCAACCTGTACCGAGGTGACATTACAGTAAGCATCTATTTTTAAATCATCTTCGGGATTTAAGGATTTATTTACAGGTATATGCAAAGCAAGAGGCATGGACATATAGTTATAATCGCCGTTTTCTCCTCTGCCAAGGACATTCAGATTTCCTTTTGACAATACAAAATATTTATTTTCTGTCTTTTCCTGACTGAGCGTCTTTATCCCGTAACTGCAATCTATAATTTCCACAAAGCTCTTCATATCAAGTCTTACATTCTGGCTTACGGATATATCCTCATTAATAACGTCAACAAGTCTATCAAAACGTTTTGATTTTTTACTCACAGAACTCTCATAATCCGAACAAAATGCATCTGTACAAACATTTCCCTTACAGTCACTATATGTTCTCATATTTACATCGTAAGTACAATTTACCCCCAGAACACGATTTTCTCCATACGAATCATACGAACACTGTGTTTCTACATTTGTAACATTTATCTGCATAACCACCCTTGCAGATTTATCTATTCCCTGCACATCACACTCAAATTCAAACGGCAGTTTTTCTCTTACAAACACATTTTCTTCCATTTGATTTTCAGTTTCGGTATTTGGTGCATACATACACTGATAACTGACGTATCCGTTTGCCTTAACGCCATTTTCATAACATTCTGTGTTTTCAATTACAATATCGGCATTTGAATAAAGTATTTCAGATACGGGCATCAATGGCGGTTGTATATTTATTTCGCCATCAAATTTTTGATTATATCTTGAATTTATATTTTTTGTACTCATTTCCACTGTTTCTTCAAGAGCAAAAACACATTCATCTTCCACTTCAAAGTTTTTATTCTCTGAGAAGGTCTGAATTTCAGCCGTCACCACAAGCTTTGATTTTATACTGATTTCCCTTGACGAAAGCATTTTTATCTGGTTTGAGTCGAGCTCTGCTTTTAAACAAATATTTGCAGTATCATCATTTGGAATTTCCTTTGAAAGTGGTAAAACCACTGAAAAATCATCACTGAAATTTACTGATTTTAGCTTATTCTGGTAGTCGGAAACATACATAACACTATTATTTATTTTTCCCGTTACGCACAGCCCGTCCACCGACATATGATGCTCCGTTATTCCGACATGGCTTCTGTTACACACCACTCTTTGAATACTCGGACAGTATTCGGCAAGTGTATACTGCTTTTCGATGTTTTTCTCCGTCTTTTCACAAAAAACATTTGCGGTATTTGAAAATCCGTTTTTATTCATAAGAAAAATCTCCTTTACGCACACAGCTTTATTTACAATAAAGCATATTCACACGCAAAAGAGATTATTACTTATTTACTTTTGTTTATCCTTAAGCAAAAGCTTAAGGAATGGCTTTAAAAAGTTCGGCGGTTTTATAAGTACGATTTTCACAAGAACCTCTCCTCTTTAAAATATTAAAACTAAAACAACAGCAAGAGTCCTGCACATATCAGCAAAACTGCCTCTATGCAGACAAGCACCATCGTTGGAAGAAAACAAGACAAAAGTATTCCCACTCCCGCAGCAAACAGACACATTCCGAGAACACTGCACTTTTTCCTCATACTGTATTTCTCCCTTCGAGGATTTTCTTAATACAATAATATGTTTTATTTTTTGATTTTGACACAAATTCAAAGATTTTTTAAAGAGTAAATTCGTTTATTCCATATTTACCGTAAGTTTTAATAGCAGTTCTTCATTATCATACTGGTCATTATCAAGTGTATCCTTATACGAAGTTTTAAGTGCCGCTTTATTTCTACCGACAAAACCACATTTTTTGCACTTGACAGTTATTATATACCCTTTTTTTGCATCAGGCTGCGTTTTTACAGGAATCATTATCCCCTTACAATCACAGTTTCTATCACCCGGCATTATATCAACATGAAGTGAGCAAAGGCACCTCGGACAATGATTTCTGCTTGTCTTTACAAGTGGCAAAACCTCAAACCCGCAATTTTCACAAACAAATCCATTATCATTTTTTGTGAATCGTTTTATCTCCATAACAATTTCTCCCAAAAACATGGCCGGTTCATCAAACGAAAAACCGGCTCACAGTTTTAACCAAATTAAGATTTAGGACGTCTTTTTGCCTTTATTATTCTTATATCCTTTCCCTCAAATTTAAACGTTCTGAATGAGCCTATAAGTCTTGATGTTATTCTGTCCTCATAGTTTTTCCTTATTACCCCAAGCTCGTTTAAATTTGTACTGATAATCATTGACATACCTGAATTTATACGGGTATTTATGAGATTATAAAGTGCAGACTGTGTAAAGGTGTTTTTGAATTCTGTACCCAAATCATCCATAATCAGCAAATCGCACTCAAAAAAGCGTTCGACATCAACACCTGCTTTTTCGTCATTATCAAATCTTTGCATTTCAAATGCCCGAAGAATATTTTGTGCACTGTCATACACAACATCAAAGCCCTTTTCTATAACCTTTTTGGCAATGGCGGTTGTCAGGTGTGTTTTTCCAAGTCCCGTACTACCTACAAAAAGCAGGTTCTGTCCGTTTGCCTGACTAAAATCACGTGCGAATTTCTTTGACTTTTCAAGTATATTTTTCATTTGCTCACGAGGACTTTCGCCGCTCTCGGTCTTTTCATCTGAATAGTAATCAAGCTGGAAATTATCAAAGCTCTGGTTCTCCAGAAACTTGCCAAGTCCCGACAGTACATAAGCCTCTCTTACGTACGCTTTTTTCATACATGTGCACATATTTATCCCGACATAACCGGTATCTGCACATTTGTCGCACTCATACTTGATATCCATGAAATCTTCAGGGAAACCATTCATTTTAAGTATCTGACGTTTCTGTGCCTGAAGATGAGCATTTTCGTTTTTAAGAGCGTTTATGCGTTCCTCAAGCCCATCCTGACCTTTCAGAGCTGCCTTATAGATATTAAGTCCCGTCAGTGACAGTGCCTTATCAATTTCTCTTAAAATATCGCACTTTTCGTAAGCCTTAGCAGTATTCGCCTCACTTGACAATGCTGCGTTTTCACGCTTTTTTTCAAACTGCTCACGAACTTTCTTTACAACTTCCTGTGAGTATCCTATTTCAGAACACCTCTATTCTTTTTAAGATTACGTTAATTCTATCACATTACTGTACAAAAGTCAACAAAAACCATATTCTTTTATTTTTCCTCATTTTAATTATTATCAATGTTTTTTCAAAAAGACCTTGACAAATTTTCTTTGTTATGATATAATAATTAAGCTGTTTATTTGACAGTTATAATTTAATATTTTGGAAAGATGGCTGAGCTGGTCTAAGGCGCACGACTGGAAATCGTGTATCGGCTAATACCCGATCCAGGGTTCGAATCCCTGTCTTTCCGCCACAACAAGCAGTACGAAACGTACTGCTTGTTTGATTTTATCGGGGGGATTCGAACCCCGAGGGGGCTTGGAGCGTTAAGAAAAAGTTGCCTCAATGGCAAGTTTTTCAGCGACAAGGTGCGAGACGGGTACCGTTTTGACGGTCGTCGAGCAGTGTGGATGCGTAGCAGACACTTCCCTGTCTTTCCGCCACAACAAGCAGTACGAGACGTACTGCTTGTTTGATTTTATCGGGGGGATTCGAACCCCGAGGGGGCTTGAAGCGTTAAGAAGTGTTCTTTGAGGTTTGTAGGGAACGTCTTGAAACAGGCGGTTTGTGAACCGCCCATATGATGTATTTTGAAGACTAAGAGCAAATTTAGCTGTTTTTTAAGAAACTGCTCACTTTCAACTTGTCACAAAATTTAGTCATAAAATTAACCGATTACAAATTTGCATCGTGCTTATTGTTCAATTTGATTTTTTCGATTAATTCCTACCGCAAGTCCTCATACTACTGTATGAGATTTTTAATTTCACAATCCAAACAGTCAATAATTGTTTGCAAAAACTCTTATTTTATCATATAATAACAAAAAAACCAACATAAATTTTTACAGTTTCGCAACTTGTAGTTGCCAAAAAATCAATGTAAAGTTGCTTGATATTAATGTGGTGTCTGTTATAATAATAAACAGAGACAATAAATCTTTATACAAGGAGTTATTATTTAAGTATGAATATTGGAGAAAAAATCGCAAAATTAAGAATTGCATCCAACATTTCGCAGGAACAGTTAGCGGAGAAAATTTCTGTCTCCAGGCAGTCTGTTTCAAAATGGGAGATGAATCAGTCATTACCTCAGATTGATAAAGTATTACAGCTTTGCGAATTATTTGATGTTACAGCTGATGAACTCTTATATGATAAAATTAACATTTCCGGCAAAATTTCTACAGAAACAAGAGCAAACAAGTATTTCGGCACAGATGGTTTCCGTGGTGAAGCCAACATTTCACTTACTTCTATGCAAGCATACAAGGTCGGAAGATTTTTAGGCTGGTACTACTCTTCTGCCCTATCAGGCTGCCAGAAAAACGGTTATCGTCCCAGAATCGTTATAGGAAAAGATACACGTCGTTCAAGTTATATGCTTGAGTACTCTATTGTGGCTGGTATAACCGCCTCCGGTGCTGATGCGTATATGCTTCACGTAACAACAACTCCAAGTGTATCCTTTGTAACACGTCAGGACGAATTTGACTGCGGTATTATGATAACTGCTTCACACAATCCGTTTTACGACAACGGAATTAAGGTCATAAACAAATATGGTGAAAAGCTTGACGACAAGACAACATCTTATATAGAAGCATACATTGATGGTGACCTCAAATCGCTTGGGTTAACAGGAAATGATTTACCTTTAGCAACAAAGGAAAAAATCGGTTGTATTGTTGACTACGTTTCCGGCAGAAATCGTTATGTTGGATATTTAATTTCACTGGCTTCAAATTCTTACAAAAAATTACGCATAGGTCTTGACTGTGCAAACGGAGCTTCCTGGATGATTGCAAAATCCGTTTTTGATGCTCTTGGTGCACAGACTGTTGTAATCGGTGCAGAGCCCAACGGACTTAACGTAAATGAAAACTGCGGCTCAACTCACATAGAAAATCTTTGCCGTTTAGTTAAAGAGGAGCACCTTGATATCGGTTTTGCATTTGATGGTGATGCAGACCGTTGCATAGCAGTAGATGAAAACGGAACCATCATAGACGGCGACATTATACTTTACATTCTTGGAAAACGTCTGAAATCAAGAGGAGTCTTAAACGACAACACAATAGTCGCAACTATTATGTCAAACAGCGGACTTATTCCCTCTCTTGAAAAAATAGGAATAAAGTGCGAGCAGACAAATGTCGGCGACAGGTTTGTTTACGAGTGTATGCAGAGTAAAGATTATTCTCTCGGCGGCGAGCAATCCGGACATATAATTATAAAGAAATATGCGACAACAGGTGACGGAATACTGACGGCAATTATGTTGGCCGAAGAAATCTGCGATTCAAAGCTTTCTCTTTCCGAGCTTGCTTTTCCTGTAAAATTATATCCTCAGTTTATGCTCAATGTACGTGTCAAGGACAAAGCGGCGGTACTTAATGACCCGTTTGTAAAACAGGAATTCGAACTTGTCGAGCAGTTGATTGATAAAAAGGGGCGTGCGTTACTCCGTCAAAGTGGCACAGAGCCTGTTATCCGTGTAATGATTGAATGTGAAAGTAAAGAGAACTGTCAAAGCTATGCCCAGCGTATAGTAGATACTATTATAGAAAGAGGGCACGGCGTTGAATAAGCAAGTAAAGTCAAGCGAATTATTTGATTGCAATACTCCATATCTTTGTAACCTTTTTGAAAAGTATGAGTTTCCCTGGGAAATGTTACCTGTACTTAAAGATTTCTTAAAGTCTTTAATAAACGATGGTCTTTCAGGGTTTAAAGAAATTTCAGACGGAGTTTTTGTCGGTGAAAACGTAAAAATATATCCGACTGCCGTTATCGAAGGACCTGCTATTATCGGCTCAGGAACCGAAATACGTCCCGGTGCTTTTATAAGAGGTAGTGTTATTACCGGAGAAAACTGTGTAATAGGTAACTCAACGGAAATCAAAAACAGCATTCTGCTCAACAAAGTACAAGTGCCTCATTACAACTATGTCGGTGATTCTATACTTGGAAATCACTCACACATGGGTGCAGGGTCTATCTGTTCAAACTTAAAATCAGACGGAAAACCCGTCGTAATACGTGGAGAAACTGATTACAAAACAGGTATTCGCAAAATCGGTGGAATACTTGCAGACGGTGCCGACGTCGGTTGTGGTTGTGTTTTAAATCCCGGAACGATTATCGGCAAAAACACATCTGTCTACCCTCTTACGTCGCTCAGAGGTGTAATTCCTGCTAATTGTATTGTAAAAGACAAGGACAATATCGTTATCCGCAGAGCAGACTAACTCAATTTAGTTTTCATTTTATTTCTATACTTCCCCTGACAAAAACGGGACAGTGTCACTCATAGTGATGCTGCCCTGTTTTTATTTACAAGTTTTTATACTTTATACTATACAAAAAAGTTGCGAAAATTTCTTTTCGCAACTTCTTCTTGGTGTCTTTAGACGTGGAAATAAACCCCCGGTTCTACCGGGGGCAAAAACGAACGGAGCTACAATAAAACGGGCGAGCTTTAAGCAAGCCCGAATATAGAAAAAGTAATAACCT
>JAZQVQ010000102.1:0-8023 GCA_045631825.1 Eubacteriales bacterium
TATGATTAAAAAATTATGTGAAGGATTAAATGAAAAATTTATTGAACGGTTGGAAGAAACATTCTTTCATCCATCAAGAGATAATATGTATCCGACAAAAGAAATAAAGGAAGTTGCTCTCCGGGCCATGAAAAATTTGTGGCAAATGGGGAGCATTTCTTTTGAGGTGATTGAATTTTCTAATGCAGAAATTCAATATATTATTCTCGAAAAGTTGATGCCTGAACATATCGATTTTGCAATCGATGAGTTCATGAATTGTAACAGACTTGACGGAGTTGAAATTCTGTCTTATTTGATTTTTGTGAAGGCTCTTTCAAATAATAATTTGATGAAGTTATTTGCAAAATATGATATCGAACATGGTCTTATTAATGAGAAAGGAGGAGCAGCATGAATTACTATTATTTAAATCAGCAACACAAGCTTAAGAATGTGTTTATAATATCCAACTACGTTATGCAGTTGGATATTAGTGCAACGGCACTGGCAATATATTTCTACCTCATGTATATCGAGCACAGAAAAACTTATCAGTGCTACCCGAGCTACAAAACTATCGGCAAGGCTCTTAAGATTAAAAGCAAAGGTACAGTTGCTAAATATGTAAAAGAACTTGAAGATAAGTGCTTGATCTATACCGAACCGAC
The DNA here is from genome assembly GCA_045631825.1 of Eubacteriales bacterium. Classification (GTDB taxonomy): domain Bacteria; phylum Bacillota; class Clostridia; order Oscillospirales; family CAG-382; genus UMGS1387. Next base: position 651 of record JAZQVQ010000102.1, read on the forward strand.
AGAGGTAATTCTGAAAGACGGTAAGAAAAGAAACGGCAACCTGAAATATACAATCCGTCCTATACAGGATGCGATTGAACATTATCATTATGAGCAGATGAAAAATGTTAACGAGGTTGCAGCTCGGGCAAAAGCTCAGAAGATGCTTGATGATTATAACAGAAAGCATCCGAAAGCAATCGCATAAATTTTTTATCCGTTTCAATGCCAACGCCACAGCAGGTTTGGAAACGGAAATTTTGCGGGAAGGTAGTTACACCTCCCTGAAAGTTTAAATCTCGATTACGCCAACACCACAGGGAGTGTTAAACCTTAAAATTGATATTAGGTCGATAGAAATTAAAGAGATTTAAGGTAAAAAGTTTCGAGGTAAGGTCTTAACACTACTGAAATTTTTTAGCTCGAAAAAACTCTATAAATTACAGACGATTAAGACCTTAAAATCGATTCTATGAGTCGGTCGCAACAGAAGTGCTGTGGATATTGGAAAAGAAAAAATCAATGAAGAAAATATCCACCCGAAAAGAAACAACCGTTTCTCCCGACAGAAGTACCGTAGGAAATGAATAAATAACATATATAGCACTATGAAAATGATAAAATCGCCAAACTGAAATGACACCGACTTGAACGAAAAGTAGACAAAATAAAATGAAGCAGGAAAAATCACTGGTGCATTTTGATGCCCCAGTGCGGTTAAACCCCGACCGGCAGTGCCGTTCGGGGTGGTGTCATTGTAGATGATTTGGTGTTATATTGGGTGCTATATATGGTAAACCCCAGAGTTAAAGAAATAAATATCGGGTGCTTTGCAGTGTGAAGCACCCAAAAGGAGGATTTTTAATGAGTAAACAAAAAGAAAGTAAACACATAAGCATATGGATTCCCGACAGCCTGTTAAAAGAGTGTGATAACTGAACCAAGAGCCATTGCAAGACAGCTTGTAAAAGCTGCTGCCCAAACGCCTTGACCGAGAAATACAATCAGTATTACATCAAGGGCAATATTAAATACTTGAGTAGAGATGCTGAGCCACATTGAAATTCTTTCCTTGCCGCAAGCACGGAGATAATTATCGGTAGCGTGATATATAAGCATAAGCGGTGCAAAAGCGGCATAAACACGGGTATATGTTATGCCGTATTCGATTGCCAACTCGGTAGCACCCGGTGCTAAAAAGCGTACAAACACGTCTGCAAATATAAGACCTGAAACGCTAATGAGGCAGGAAAGCAAGAATATCACTTTAAGAGTAAAGGTAAAGACTCTTGATGCTTCTTCACGGTTCTTTTCGCCGAGCAAAACGGAAATTCGTACTGATGCACCTGTTGCAATTAAGTTGGACAGGCCAAAAATAATCATTATTATCGGCATAATCAGATTGATTGCAGCGAGAGCATCGCTACCAATAAACCGACCAACAAACAAACCGTCTGCAATCTGATATAAAGCACTAAAAGCCATTGTTATCATAGATGGTATGGCACAGCGAAAAAACAATTTTGTTGGCGATAAAGTCTCAAAAATTTTAGAATCCATTACTATCCTCCAAAAAACAAAAATAGCTCGGCTATTACCTAAGTAATAACCGAGCTCACTCGACATCTTATCTGACAGGCGGCCTGCAAGCAACGTGCTTACGATCCCCTACACTACGGTGTACTATAGGGCAAGAATTTTTTGTTTTAATTGTTTCAAATTAATGTATTTATTGCTCGTTGTATTGACTTTGCAAAGGAAAAGTGTTATAATATTAAAAAATAAATATGTCATCGGAGGACAGTACTATAACAAACGACAGATTGATTTTATTATAAATTTATGGTAAAATTAATAAAAACGATTAAATATGTCAGGAGATTGGTTAAGAAAGTTATGAAAGTTATAAAAGTGTTTCCCGGAATTATATTATCTGTAGCTATAGCATATCTTGCGTGCTTCATCGAAAGCCTGCTTCCTATTCATCTGATAGGTTCAGCAGTTATCGCAATGTTTGTGGGTATGCTTATAAATCACTACATAAAAAACACAGAACTGTTTGCATCGGGATTAAAATTCACATCCAAAAAAATACTCAAGTTTGCGATTGTACTGCTTGGATTATCGCTAAATATAACAACTATCCTCAATGTGGGTAAAATGTCGCTTACAGTAATGGTGTTTACACTGCTGACTTGCTTTGGTGGCGGATATTTTATCGGAAGAGCTTTAGGACTAAATTGGAAGTTATCTAACCTTATTTCAGCGGGAACAGGAATTTGTGGCGGCAGTGCTATTGCGGCAATTGCACCTACCATTGATGCTGACGATAACGATATTGCCTATGCAATGTCAGCGACCTTTCTTTTCGATATGGCAATGATTGTGTTGTTTCCGATTATGGGCAGAGCACTCGGAATGACCGATCAGGCATTTGGTATATGGGCAGGAACAGCGGTTAATGACACGTCATCCGTTGTAGCAACAGGTTATGCCTTTTCTGAAGGTGCAGGTGATTTTGCAACAATGGTAAAACTCACAAGAACTCTTGCGATTATTCCGACGGTTATTACATTTGCTTTTGTTCAGCTTCGATTAAAACGAAAGGATGCTATTGCAAACAGCAAGGATGGAGCTGAATTAAAGGCAAATTTCAGTATTAAAAAAATATTCCCATGGTTTATCCTCGGCTTTCTTGCAATGTCTGTTGTTGCAAGCATAGTGCCTATTCCTGCAAGTGTTGTCAGCACAACAAAATCATTGAGTAAGTTCCTGATGGTTTGTGCCCTTGCTGCAATCGGTCTTAACACTTCATTTTCAAGCATGAAGAAGGCAGGTATCCGCCCAATGATACACGGATTTATCATATCTGCATTGGTGGTTATTGTTGCACTGCTTGTTGAAATAGGAATGGGAATTGTATAAAATTGTTTTTAAACTGTCACATTACAAAACAGCCTATCACTCTGAAAAGTGATAGGCTGTTATCTTATCTTATGAAATTACATTTCCAACTTCCGGTTATGTGTAAAGGTGCGTCAGCTTTTGATAGACCGTACATTTTTTCAATTACGATTGTATATTCTTCGCCTGATTTGAATTTTGCATCATTCAGAGAAAGGTTAACTAATACTTTGTCGGCACTAACAGTTCCTTTATCTCCATCTTCTGCAGAAACTTTAGTTTTAATGATTTCTTTATTATTGTTATCAAGTATCTTGTATTCTGAAACTGCAACTTCCTGAATGTATGGGAAAGGAGCTTCTGTCGGGTTTTCAAAGGTTAAATCTAACGGAATAATAACATTTCCGTTTTCGGATGTTAATTCCAAAACATCAACTTTAATATCGTTGGTTGCGTTTTCATACTTAGTTCCGGTTATAGCTCCGTCAAAGCGAACGATGTCGCTGAAAAAGCCTTTAATTGAATTTGCCAAAGGCGACATTGTAACGGTTATAATGCAAAGTGCTAATACTGCAGCGATTGCAAGAGTTCTTTTCATAGTAATTTTAGGTTTACTCATAGTGCGTTCCTCCATATTCTTGATTTCTTCTTTCAAGTCGAAAGGAGCTTGCATAATTTTTTTGTTGTATTGGCGTGATTCCTTAATCTGTTCTCAAATTCAGACATTTTCATAAAGTCGCATCTCCTTCCAAAAGTGATTTTAATTCGTTAAGTGCCTTTTTAGTTTTGTATTTTACAGTTGAAATGGGTAATTTCAATGTGCGTGCAACATCATCATAAGTCATATCGTTATAAAACCTGAGTGTTATGTATATTGATAACTTTGGACTAAGCTTGCAAATGCAATCCATTATACCAATTTCATCTTGTGGCATATCGTAAAATACATTCAAATTATCTGTTAATTCCTCGGTGAATCTTTGTTTTTTCAAATAGTCCTTGCTCTTGTTAATTACTATCCTTGTAAGCCAAGTTTTGAAAAAAACCTTGTTATTTAATGAATTATAAGATTTTAGGGCAGACAAAACCGCTTCCTGAACACAATCTTTTGCATCTTCGGTATTATGAAGATATGTAGCTCCAAGCAAAACTAAAACCATCATCGTAGACTCGGACGGTGATATAAATAAAATGGTAGGCACAATGGAATAGAATCTATATAACCGGAGGTTAAGCATGCATTTTATGCTTAACCTCTTTTCTATAGGGTTTGTGTCAATAAAATTACTGTTATATGTCTTTTGGAATTCTTTGCAGATTTGTTTCGAATTTTAGCTTGACTTGTTCGAACCTTTACGGTATTGTGTGTGTTACGAAAAGAGAGGTGATATAAATGGCAAAACGCAGACCATCGGGTGACGACATGGTCCGACTGAAAAAAGAAAATCAATGGGAAGGCAGAATTGTGGTCGGGCATAAGCAAAATGGCGATTCCATATTCAGATATGCATACGGCAAGACGCAAAAAGAAATGATGCAAAAGTTAAATGTATTAAAACTTCAATATCAGAATGCCGACCTTAATGAAGAAAGCAACATAACATTAAGTGAATGGCTCGATAAATGGATAACGGAATTAATGCCCCAAGCTGTCCGACCAACCACTCTAAAGGGCTTTGAGCTGATATGCAGATGCTACATAAAGCCGTATCTGGGAGATAAAAAGATAGCCTTCATTACAACAAATGATGTGCAGAAAATGTATGCGAAATTAAAAAAGGAAGGCAGAATTAACAAACATCCCGTACACGGACACAAGCTTGCAGATAATATGATAATAAAGATACATAGTACACTGCACCTGGCAATGGAAACGGAAATCGAAAAGAATCGCATAGCCAAAAATCCAACAGAAGGGACAACAGTACCAAAGAAAAAGAAAAAAGATCTTAAGGTGCTAAATGACAGTGAGCTTGACAAGCTGATGCAAGCCTTAAATGATGACAAGGAATGGGGCGACTTCTTCTACCTCGAACTGACCACAGGCTTAAGACGAGGAGAAATATGCGGTCTCAAGTGGGAAAACTTCGATGAAGAGCAAAACAAGCTCTACATCAGAACAAACATATACAGAGATAACGGAGAACTAAAAGAAGGGAAACCTAAAACAAACGAGGGCGAAAGATGCATAATACTGCCAAAGGCAACTGCGGATATGCTAAAACGGCGAAAACGGATATCAAAATGGATATTCCCGAACCTGACAACTCCGGAATTACCTATAGCACCGGAGGCAGCCTACAGAAAAGCAAAACTGATTCTAAAAAGTCTGAATCTGCCGAACATATCCTTCCATGACCTCCGTCACACCTTCGCAACACATGCCATAGCAAGCGGTGTAGATGCAAAAACGTTATCAACGATACTTGGGCATACAAACCCGAGCTTCACACTCGACACATACACACATGTAACAACGGATATGCAACAAAAAGCATCAAATATAATATAAAACTTTATGGAAGATATACTCGGAAAGGAGATGAAACCATGGCAAGACGAAAAAGTGGACAAGGAACAGTAAGGCTAAGAAAAGATGGTCGATGGGAAGGCAGAATTGTAATCGGTTACGATGAAAATGGTCTTCCTAAGACCAAAAATGTAACAGCAAAGACCAAAACGGAATGTATTGAGAAACTGGAAAAGCTCAAAGATGAAACAGGCTTTATCCGCAGAGAAAAAGTGCATAGCAGAATGTCCTTCGGTGAATGGATGGACTTCGGGTATCAGAATTACTGCAAAATACGAATAAAGGAGTCAACTCAAGAGGGCTATGAAACAGGATATATAATCACATAATCCCTAAGATAGGGAAAATACCCCTGAATGAACTGACACAAAACGACCTGCAGAAATTCTACAATAGCCTTAAACAAGACGGCAGACTGAGATATCGGGATACGCTCGGCGAAGGCCTGTCCGACAGGTTCGTTCGAAGCTGCCATGCGAACTGCAGAACTGCACTACAAAAGGCAACGGATGACAGACTTATAAAAAAGAATCCTACAATAGGATGCAAGATACCACCCAAGAAGTCAAGAGAGATGCAGGTGCTGACGCCGGATGAAATTAAAAGGTTCCTTATACAAGCAAAATATGACGGATTCTTCGAAATCTTCTTAGTAGCCCTATCTACAGGCTTACGGCGAGGAGAAGATATGGCACTGAAATGGGAAGACTTAAACCTCGATACGGGAGAACTAAAGGTACAAAGACAAGTCAAACGGACAAAAGGCAGATTGGTCATAACAGAACCAAAAACTGAAGAATCGGTAAGAATGATAATACTACCCAAAAGCCTTGTAAATATCCTGAAGGAATACAAGGAAACAATAGACTCAGAGTGGATGTTCCCATCACCAAAGGTCGAGGGGATGCCAAGAGATCCCTCGGCAGTATATGGAATGATGCAGGTAATATTAGAAAGAGCAGAATGTAAAAAGCTCCGATTCCACGATCTCCGCCACACCTTCGCAACCACATCGGTAGCAAACGGAATGGACATCAAAACCTTATCCACCATCCTCGGACATGTATCAAGCAAAACAACACTTGATATATACCTGCATAGCACCGAGGAAATGAAGAAAGAAGCGGCAGAAAAGATTAAGGCCCGATTCAACAAGGACACAAACGGCAACGAAGAAACAATCACAAACGAACAAGAAAAGCCGCCACAAGCCAAATTCGAGCCTAAAAAGGGCAAGATGAGAAAGCCCGGCACAGGATGCATCAGTAAGATAAATGACCACCTATACGAAGGCAGATACTCGCCAAAGGATGCCTACGGTAAACGAATGGTGAGAAACATATATGCACCTACAAGAGAAGAATGCGAAGAAAGGCTCGCCATACTGATAAAGGAGATGAAAGCTGAAATCGCAGAACAAAAAGCAAAGCTCAAAAATGCATAATAATACAGATGGCACGGACATGAAAATCCGTGCCATAGCTTTTGGGTATATTAAATTTTGATACGCTGGAAACAAAGAAAAGGGTTAACTTAATAGTGGTGAGATGGGATAAAAACATAGCATTAAAATGCAAAGTGTGTCCCATCTCATCTATTAGTATGTAAGAATACCCAAATGACCATCATTTTTCTAAAACACGAATTCTTTCGTCTTCTGGTTTTGTAGAAGTAGTTTTATCACTAGGTTCTTTTTTAGCCTCTGCTTGAGCTATTAACTCATCAAGTCTTGGAAGATTATCCTTCATAAAATATACCTCCTTTCTGTGTGTTTACAATTATATTATACCTTTAAAAATTAAAAAAACAACAAACCTCAAAAATGATATGCACCCCAAAAGTTAGACACTTTTGGAGGTGCATATTTTTATGGCAAAGAAAGGGCAATTTTTAAAAACCTACTCGTCAGAATTCAAATTATCTGTTATAATGGATATGCGAGAGAATCATTTAGGTTTAA
>JAZQVQ010000103.1:0-3554 GCA_045631825.1 Eubacteriales bacterium
GGTCGGTTTTCTGTGAGTGATGGGAATTTTGACATTTCTGTATCAGAAGGAAAAGTTTATTCTTTTAAGAATTACACAGGAACAGCAATTGATTATGTTAAAATCGGAGCGCAAATAGTTGACGGAAGCTTGTTTGAAGTTGCCGATTTATAATAAAGGAGTGATATAATTGGCAATAGATTGGACAAAAAAAACCGATAAGATTGATGAAATATCGGCAGAAATATTTAACAAAGTTTTTGATTCAATACAACAAGAGTTTAATGATATAATCAATGGTAACACAATGGTTGACCGAGCCAATACCGCACAAGTGGCAGAAAGAGCAGACAAAGCCGATACCGATGGTGAGGGGAATAACATTGTTGATACTTACGCACTCAAAACCGAAGTCGGCAACATCGAAACTGCACTTGATAACATCATAGCCGAGCAGGAAGCGATAAAGGCAATACAAAACGCATTGATGGGCGGTGGTAGTGTATGAGCATAGCAGAGAAAGCGGCGACCATATCGGCAAATAACGCAACCATAGCCGAGAATGAGCAGAGAGTATACGACAGCGGATATTCCAAAGCCGAAAGTGATTTTTGGGACGGAGTGCAGGATTTTGGAAAACGAACCGGCTATGAATATGCATTCACTCGTTGGGGAAAAGAATACATTCGCCCAAAACACAAAGTTGTTCCAAGTTCATCTTCCCGAAACTTCTATGTGTTTTCTTATTGTCCAAATCTTAAAAAAATTGAATCCAAATACTTTGATTTTTCTGCATTCGAGCCAACCGAATCAGCGGGTACATCGTCTAATTATTATACATTTACGAATTGTTCGGCATTGCAGGAAATTGAAGATGTTGGCATACAAGCAGGTGGATATTACGGAACATTCAACGACTGCCCAAAGTTGGAAACTATAGCCGTAATGCGTTGTATTAAAAACGGTGCATATGGTTCGCCATTCAAAAACTGTTCTTCATTAAAAAATATCACAATAGTGGGGGAAATAGGAAAGAATTTCAATATATCTTATTCACCTTTGCTTACTATTGAAAGTTTGAGAAGTATTATTTCTGCATTGTATGACTTTGTAGGCAATGGAGAAACAACCACACAAACACTCACTTTACATGCAGATGCAAAAGCACGATTGACCGAATCGGATATTAAAACCATAACAGATAAGGGGTGGACACTTGTATGATGATTTCAAAAAATAGACCTATACAGATTGTAGCCGATAAAGGCAAGGTTTTAACCAACGGAGAGGCATATTCCACCGAGGGCGGATATATAACTCTTGGAGTAAATGACAAGCCTGACAATTGGTATGAAATAACCGCAGAAGAATCAAAAAGATTGCAAAACGAAGAAAATGAAGGTGTTGAAGAAAATGAAAATATGTATTGATGCAGGGCACAATTATCTCGGATATGACACAGGTGCAACAGGTAACGGACTTTTAGAGCAAAACATAACATTCGAGATTGCTAATATGTTAAAAAATTATATGCATAGTGTTGGCATACAGACCGTTATGACGCGCCCGATGTTAGAAACCAATATAGGGACTAGTTTAGAATCTTCTCTTAACAACAGAGCGAAGATTGCCAACGATGCAAAGTGTGATTTGTTTATCAGCATACATTGTAATTCAAACCCAAATAAAACGGCGCACGGAACAGAAACCTTGATAAGTGCAAGAAGTGGCGAAGCTGAAAAACTTGCGAATTGTGTTCAAAAAAACATTGTCAAAGAATTAGGAACAACAGACCGAGGCGTTAGGGTAGACAACGAATATCTTGGGTATAATCTTGCGGTGCTTGAAAAAACAAATATGCCTGCAATTTTAGTAGAAACGGCGTTTATATCAAACACAAGCGATGCGGAATTGCTTAAAAACAATACAACAGATTTCGCTCTTGCGATATTTTGGGGAATTTGTGATTATCTTGAAATAGATACCGCAACAAAAACAGACAACGATGTTCCAAAAGAACTTGAAACAGTAAACGATATTGTGTGGGAGCTTGGGCATAGGGGAATTGTTACCGATAAAGACGGAATGATTGATGAAATGAACAAAAATCCTAACGGCAGACTTTATTGGTTAGCAAGAAAATGTGTAAATTATATCAGGGGGAACGAACAATGAAAAATTGGTTGAAAGTTGTTGGAATACGCACGATTAAAACAATGGCAGAAACAGGAATTGCCGTTATTGGAACAAATGCGGTAGGCATTACCGATGTTGATTGGATTGGTGTGGGTAGTGCAATGTTTCTTTCAGGAGTGGTCACCATACTCTTTAATATAAAATCTATTCCTGAAAGCGAGGATGTATAATGGCAGTAACACACGAAGATATGCAAGAAATTAAAAGGGTACTTGATGACAGATATGTGCAGATTGCAGATTGCGATAGCAAACAAACGGATGTCAATAAGCGTTTTTCCAACGATGACACAAGAATTAAATTGTTTGAGCAGAAAATGAAATCTTGGGAATGGATGTTTAAGTTGATTGCCACAGGAACGGTAGGAACGCTTGTAACATCTATATTATCTTTGGTTTTGAAATAGTTCTTGACAAAACAAAATTTAAGTGTTATAAAACAAATAAAGGGGATAGTGATGTACACACGAAAAAACTGACACCTCGCAGTTTTCCCCTTTTAATATTTGTATGAGGTGGATTTGGAGGGAAATTATGAGTAAAAAATGTGATGAATGTAAACGATGTGCGATGAACGATGATATGACGAATGTTGTTATGTCAAGCGCTGATTGGCAGAGAAACGAGCAAAGACATTTACGCAGGGAAAAAAGATTTGTTGGTATTATTGTTTTGCTTGTGTTATTGCTTGTTGGTAGTAATATATCTTGGCTTGTTTATGAAAATTCTTTTGAAGTGGTAGAAGAAACAACTATAACACAAGAAAATGAAGGTGGTTACAATAATTATATCGGAAATGACGGTGATATTGTAAATGGCGAAACAGACAATAACTAAAAAGAAATATCGTAAAAAGAAATCGCCCACTCGTTGCAAATCTTGTGGAAAATTCAAGTAAGGCGGTGGCATATTGTTTCTAAAAGATGATGTTCCCGTTTTGATAAATCTGCCGAAGTCACTTGACTTTGCGGATATATATTTCATACACGATATTCATTTTGGTAGTCCGCTATTTGATAATAAAAAATGGGAATTATTGAAAGACATAATTCTTGCGGATGACAGGGCGTATGTTTGCTTTGTCGGTGATATGATGGAAAATGCAATCCCAAATAGCAAAAGTGATATGTTTACACAGACACATTCTCCTGCGGAACAGAAAGAATGGGTAACGGAACAATTCAAAGATTTTGCACACAAAACGCTTTTGGTGGTAGCAGGAAACCACGAAAAAAACCGAACAACAAAAGCAAGTGGGTTATATCCTTTGTATGATTGTTGTTTGATTGCAGGTATAGGCGATAAATACAGAGATACAATAGGATTTATTGATATCGGTATAGGTCAAACAAAAAACAAACAAAAACAAGTGCATTATTT
>JAZQVQ010000104.1:0-21647 GCA_045631825.1 Eubacteriales bacterium
GATGCATCGTTGTCGGTTATAAAGAAAGTGACAATACACTTGTCGCCTTTTTTAGTCAGCTTTTTTTCGTACCCGAAAACTTCACCGCAAACCGAAAACTGACGAGTGCCAAGAGTAGCATTTCGTAAAGGAATAATATCAATGTCTTTGATTTTGTTGTAAACCTCGGTTATCTCGGAGACATCAAAGGTCATAAAACCACTTGTGATAATGCCATTTTCTATGTCAACGCTTGAAAAGGGCTTGTCCGAATCGGAAATGGGAGCGTTTGCAGTGTTTAGTATACTACACTGAGTTTCGGGCAAAGCAACTTCCTCAGGTGGAAAAAATTGTGGAATTTTTATTTCCGGTAATGAATCTATACCTGAAAGGTCGTCGTATGTAAGCTCGGTTACTCCGCAAAACTCAATTTTCTTTTGTGTGCTGAACATATCAAAAATAATGTCTGACAATAATTTGTCGCAGCCACCGCTTATAAGGAGGTCTTTGCCGCCGTTTTTGAGTGAAATATATAGCTTTTCACCGCCGTCCGATACTTCGGAATTGTCTAGCTTTTCTATAAATGCACCCGAAAAGAAACCGTTACCTTGGGCACTTTTCCTAGAAAGCTCAAGGAAAACGTGTTCCATAAAGGAAATATCAAAGGACGTGTTCTGGAAAGACGGATGAATTTCCATTCTTGCCAGGTCATAGCTTTTGGCAATACCGCTTTCAATTCTCATAAGAATTCCGGCAGGAACGTAATTTGGAAAACATACGTCACTTGATATTATTCTCGCCGCTTTGTCTGCTTTGACAGAAAAACGCACAATGCCCGACAGTAAGTCACGGTCACTGTCGTTTGGCTCGTATTTTGAAAATAACTGTAAAAAACTCTTTTCCATTTATGTATAGTCCTTTGTTTTTTAATTGTTGTTTTTCCCGGCTAAAATTTCAGCCTGTTGCATAAGTACATCAAGTAAGTTTTCGTATGGAACTTTTCCGATAACCTTGCCTTGTTTTATTAATAAAGCACCGTCTTTTGCTCCGCCGCACACACCAAAATCAGCTTCCTTGGCTTCTCCGGGTCCGTTAACAGCACAACCCATAACTGCAATTTTCAGATTCCAGTCCTTGTCATAGAGCATGTCCTCAAGTTTTTTTGCAGTGGAAAAAACGTCAAGCGTACATCTTGAACAAGTGGGACAGGAAATGACCTTAACTCCGCTTGTTATGCCGAGGACTCGGAGTAAATCTTTTGCAGCTTTTACTTCCTTTACAACATCGTCGGAAAGGGAAACTCTTAAAGTGTCGCCAATACCGTCGCAAAGCAGAGAGCCTATACCGACACTTGATTTTATAAGTCCCGTTCTTTCGGTTCCGGCCTCTGTAACGCCAAGATGTAAGGGGTAATCCGTCATCTGAGCAAAAAGTCTGTTTGCCTTAATTGTATTTTCAACTGTAGAGGATTTTATTGAAACTATAATATCGTTGAAGTCAAATTTTTCAAGTAGCTTTACGTGGTACATAGCACTTTCGCATAAAGCCTCAGGGCAGGGACTTGAATACTTTTCGAGGATGTGCTTTTCAAGAGAACCTGCATTGACGCCGATTCTTATGGGAATATTTTTGCTCCGACAAACGTCTGCAACCTTTTTGACGTTTTCGTCGCTGCCTATATTTCCGGGGTTTATTCTGATTTTGTCTATTCCTGCCTGGGCAGACATAATTGCAAGCTTGTGATTGAAATGAATGTCAGCAACAAGAGGAATGTGTGAATGTTCCTTCAGATATGGAATACTTTTAACACAATTCTCGTCGGGTACAGAAAAACGTACAATATCACAACCTGTATTTTCAAGTTCAAAAATTTGTGCAAGAGTGGCATCCTTGTCGCTTGTTTTGGTGTAAGTCATTGACTGGACAAGTATTTTGTGGTCACAGCCGATAAATACATTTCCTATCCTTATATTTTTAGTCTTTCTTCTTTCCATTTTTATCTCCTGTAAGCTTTAAAATAGTTTCATAATATCGTTTATAGTGACAAAGGCGGCAAAGGTCAAAAGTATAATCATTCCTGCGAAATGAACATAACCCTCATATTTGGGACTTAAAGGCTTGCCTCTTACAAGCTCGATAAAGAGGAAAAGCAATCGTCCGCCGTCAAGTGCAGGGAAGGGAAGTAAGTTGAAAATACCTACGTTCATAGTTATTATCATAATGAGGTAACTTACGGCTGAAAGCCCGTAGCTTGCGGTGTTTTTTATTTCGTTTACAACACCGACAGGTCCCGATACTGCTTCGGCACCATATTTGCCGCTTAAAGTGTCGAAAAGCGAGACGTAAATCATTCTTATAACCGAAATTGACTGAAAAACAGATTGTTTTATAATTTCAAGAGGCGTTTTGGATAGTTTTTCAGGAAGAAAAAAGTTTGCATTTCCAAATGTCACACCAGAAGATTGCTCGAGAGGAAAAACAAAATCCTCAATTATAAGCTTTTTGCCGTCACGAATAACTGTTAAATCAACAGGTTTGTCGGCAACACTCATGGCCTCATAAACAAGGTCAGAACGGACAAAAATGTGCCTGTTTCCAACCTTTATAATTTCATCTCCGACCTTTAGACCTTGCCAGGAATCCATTTGAATAAGGTTTCCGTTTTCGTCCCCGAAATTAAATCTTTCAATCTGAGTTGAATAAAGGTCAGGACCAAACCCTACAATAAAGCTCATAATGACAAAACCTAAAAGAATGTTCATTATAGCACCTGCAGAGATTATGATAAACCGCTGATATAAGGGCTTTTTGTATAACGCATTCTGATCGTCGCACTCGTCGTTGTCCTCGCCAACCATACTTACATATCCGCCTATCGGAAGCAGCCTTAAAGAGTAAAGAACATTGTCTTTTCCTTTTTTTGAAAAGAGCTTTGGTCCCATTCCTATTGAAAACTCATTTATACCAACTTTATAGAGCTTTGCCGTTATAAAATGGCCAAACTCGTGCAGAATTATTATAAAACCGAACATAAGTATGCCGATAAGTATATATACAAACATTTCAAACCCTCCTTTACAAATTGTATGGAAAATTGTTTGTGTTTATAACAGTTTTTGCTTTCACAGACTTTTTATGCGAAAAAAGTCTTTTCCTTGTGAACGCATACCGACATAACAAGTCCGATAGCAACAAATGAGCTGAGAGCAGATGAACCACCATAGCTCAGGAAAGGATACGTAATACCTATAACAGGCATAATTCCAAGACACATTCCAACGTTTTCAATAACTTGAATTATAAACATTGACGCAACACCAACGCATATGTATGTACCGATTGGATTGGTACAATTAAAAGCAGACTTGACAATACGGGAAATGATAAAAGCAGTGACAAAAAGTACCACAAAAGCCCCTACAAGTCCTGTTTCCTCGCATATAGCCGAAAAAATCATATCGGTGTGCTTTGCGGGTAAAAGAGAGCTTTGTGATATTGCACCGTCGGTAAAACCCATACCGTTGATACCGCCGTTTTGAATTGCAGTCATACTTTTTAGCTGATGGTACCTTATGCTTGTACCGTTCGGATCGATGGAGGAATCAAAAAGCATCATAATTCTTTGTTGCTGATAAAACTCAAGCTTGGACCAGATAAAAGGAGCGGCAGCGACAACTGCGACACCACCTGTCAGAAAATACCATATTGACAGACCTGCAGTAAAACACATAGCTACAAATATGAAAAGGAAAATTGTGAGAGTTCCCAAGTCCTTCTGCAAAAGTAAGAGCCCAAAAATAAGGATGGCGTGGAAGGAGAGGGTAAGGAAGGTTGAAATTTTGTTTACCCTGTCACGCACGTGACTCAAATGCACAGCAAATGTGTAGATAAACAGTAATTTGACAAATTCAGATGGCTGTATTTTTATAAAACCTAAATCTATCCAGTTTGCGTTTGACGTTTCTGTAACACTCTGACCGAATATGAAAGTAAAAATCAAAACAAGCACATTTAATACTATAATAAGCCTGTAGCTCTTTGCCACCTGACGATAATCAAATAAAGAAATAGCAACAGCAAGAGCAAATCCAAGAGCAAACGAGAAGGCCTGAACAATAATAAATCTGTGCGTGGAATAAGAAAGCGTGACACTGAATATTGCAAGTAAGCCAATAATACATAGAGCTATTGTTGCAAAAATCATATAGAAATCAAGCTCTTTGCAGTGATTTTTAATTTGAGAGACAAGCCAGTTCTTATGACGTTGAACAATATCCTTGGGAGCTGTCGGTACAATGGGAGCAGGTTTTAAAACCAGATGCCTTGTCGGACGCTTGAACTTGCGAACGGCACTGTTTGAAGTGGAGCTTGTAAACTTGTTTCTTCTTTTTTCCGCCTCAATCGGAGAAAAGAGACGATTTTGATTGCTTGTATCATATCGTGAATGAGAAATTACATTTATTCTGTATGTAGATGAAGTTTGAGAAATTTGTTTTATGCTCAGACTCTTGACAGAGGAATTTGAATCTTTTTTTGTTGATTTAAACTTAGATGAAGCTTTTGTCTGAGAGGGAGAAATCGTATTTATATGTATATTTGATTTAAGTTTCATACAAAAACTCCTTTTCTTTGAAATTTCAAAATCTTTACCTTTAATTATAAACTTTTTTTCACAATAAGTAAAGAGAAAAATACAAAATTAACTCAATGGCCTTGAAAACATGATTCTTTGTTGATATACTATTATAAAAGACGTATAGAAAGAGGGATAACTATGAGTGACTATATAAATGAAGGCTCGGAAATATTTGATGAGCAAAAATCAAAAAAGTTTGGTGTCGGTAAAGTCTTTAAATGGATAATGCTTTTAATTATAATATTTGTTTATGGGGTGCTTTTTGCAAGATGTATGGTTAGTCGTGACCATAAAATCGTAAACGAGATTATTCGTGATGAGATTTTCCAGGCGGCACTAGTGGAAAACAGAGATACTTTTACGGTCGAAAAATATGCAATGCAGTCTGCGTGGGTGGCAATAAGAGATAACAGACTTATTGAATTTGACCAACTCAATTACATTCCGCTTGCAAAGCAGATGCAGTTTGCGGTAAAATTCAGTACCGACCTTCCTGAATGTGAGTATGACGAGCAAATACCGTTTAAATTCAGATTGATGGATGAAAACGGAAATGAGTACACTGATTATTGGTATAAGTATGCTTCACGCTCACGTTTCGGGTTTGTAAGGGTGTGCTTTAACGGAATAGATTTTGAAATTGACGGAGAATATGACGAAAACGGAAAGGCTAAACGTCATAGGTATACTCTTTATATAGATATGGTTGACCAGAACGGAGAGTATTCCGAGTTGTGTAATTATAAAATATATGATGGTTCGTCGGTATATAAAAATATTGATTTTGAATAAATAAACAAAAACAGTGGTTTTGAAAGTTGTCAAAGCCACTGTTTTTATGTTGTGAGTAAGTGTAGTAAAGTTTATAGTTAAAGCTATGTTACATTTTTTCGAGAACGTCCTGTACAATCCATTCCAGCTCAGGCCATTTACGCTCTATATCCTTTGCAAGATGAAGCTGACAGCGTGTTCTGACAAGATTGTGTTTAGGGTAAGTACACCTGAAATACTTGTCGCCTGTAATATAATCGTCGAGAAATCTTGCTGCAAGCTCAATTGTAATTGAAAAGGTTGCTTTTACGAGATTGTTAATTTCTATAGGTTCAAGTGAATTATATGTTGCACCGATAAATCCTTTGGCAAAAGCACGGAATTTTCCCGTATCAAAGAAGACATTGGAAGTATCAACTTCATCTTCAGCGGCAGTATTTGCAATAAAACGAACCGCATCGGCAAAATCATACATAGACATACCGGGCATTATAGTATCAAGGTCAATTACGACAATGGGTTTTTTTGTAATTTTGTCAAATAGTACATTGTTGCACTTGGTATCGTTGTGAGTAACACGTTTTGGAATTTCGCCGTTGGAAAACTGAACGCTCAATTCTGTTGCTTTGTCACGAATTGACGAAATGTACTCAATTTCCTTGGCAACTTCTGCGACACGACCGCATACGTCCTGTGATATATGCTCAAATAACGTATCAAGTCTCTTTTTTGTGTTGTGGAAATCCGGTATTGTTTCGTGTAACTCTGCTCCGTTTAATCCGGATAACTGGGTTTGGAATCTGCCAAAAGCCTCGCCCGTAGATTCAATGATATTCAAATCTTCAGAAACATTGAACGTTACCGAGTCAACATAATTGACAACACGCCAGAAAGCATCTTCACCACATATGTAATAGTTGAGTCCCTCATCGGTGTGGTGGAAATGCAGCGTTATCTGATTTGGGTATTTCTGACGGATAAACGTGGTAACTCTGTCAATGTTTTCCATAATTTCCACGGGACTTTTGAAAACGTTGGTATTTACTTTCTGAAAAAGATACGGCTTTAATTTTTCATCCGGCTGGATGTATGTAACTTTAAAGGTCGAATTGATGTTTCCCATCGTAATAGTGTCGTAGGAATATATTTCACCCTGCAGTCTGAATTTTTCCCCAATTTCTTTTAATGTATTGTACATTAACAAACACCTCTTTTTATATCTTTTCATTAATCAGTTATAGTCTGTGCTAACAGGGAATATCTTAGCTTTATAAGTTTTATCTGCTGATATGTTCCGTTTGCAGTTTTAGTGCTTTTGTCACTTGCTTAACAGACATCAGAAAATCAATTTGTACTTTTTTGTACATAGGTAAAGGGAGTTGCCAACTGTATTTGCCATTGAAATATTTGATTGCTTTTTATTCTAATCCAAGCAGCTCTAATAATTCAACTGTTGAATTTACATCGTGTTTTGTAACCGCATTTCTCTTTTCAGTTAAATTCTTAATTCTGTTACGTTTGTTTTTATTAAAAATCCCAAACCATCGCTTTGCCTGAAAGAATGGGTATAATTTAGGGTACTTTTCCAATTCCGGATACAATACTTTGAGCCTGTCTTTTGAAAGAAACATAATGTTGATAAAAGAGTGTATTTTGCCGATGCCGCTGGCGGCTTTGACCTTTGCAGCGTTTTTTGTTGTTCCGTAGACACCGCCGTTTAATACGTATTTGCTTAAGACGCGAGTATTATCACTGTGCTTGTAACCCTCAAGCCATACCTTGCCAAGCTCTGTTGATATATCGTATAACTTTGAAAGATTACACTGGGACAACAGCTCATTTAGCTTTGTAAAATCAATTTTTTGTTGCCTGTTTATTAACCATAAGTCTAAAAATGGACGGATACCGCAACCGCCGTGAAGAAGATGACGCCCCATATGAGTTAAATGATAGATAACAAACAGCTCTGAAGTCAGACTGTATCTGTAATTATATCCATCATCCAAAGACGAATATAAATCCCATACCGATTCCAGTAAAGCATCACAAGAGGTTATTTTACCATCCTGAGTAAGCGTGTAATGCATTTCAACAATAACATTGTTGGGTGCAACGTAATTGTAATCGTGTGTTGATTTGTCCTCAAAACGTGAAAAACCTGCATCACATAATACTTTTTGGACCATGTCAGCATCCGTTTTTTTAATAAGAATGTCTATATCGCAACTTGTACGCATCCATGTTTGCGGATATAAGTGACGAAGCACCGTACCTTTTAGAAGAATATGAGGAATGTGTGCTTTTTCGAGCAACTCGCATGTTAGATTTATTGCGTATTCACGCTGGGAATCCCGGTATAAAGAAGTCATAAGCTGCTTTTGAAAGGCGACGGATACTTCATCGTCTTTCAAAAAATTCATACGGGACAGGGCAGAGGCTACAATGTGTGATAAATCATGCTTCTTGGAAATAATGTATAATTGCTTGTATTTGTCAGCGGTAAGCTCATCTTTAATTTGTTCATTAATGGCAATACCACATATTTCGCTCCGGATGAGCGATAACATAATATCTTGAGCCTGCATGATTTATCCCTCCGTTCCTGTAATGTTTATATATCTGTTTTACCTGTCTGTAATATGTCTGCAATTCGCTTGCAGGCAAAACCATCGCCATAAGGATTGCTGGCTTTTGCCATAGCATCGTAGGCGTCCTTGTTTTCAAGCAGCAATTTGAAATTGTCGTAAATTACCTGTTCGTCTGTACCGACAAGCTTTAAAGTTCCCGCCTTGATGCCCTCGGGACGTTCCGTGGTATCACGCATAACAAGAACGGGCTTTCCAAGCGACGGAGCCTCTTCCTGAATACCGCCGCTGTCGGTAAGAATCATAAAGCTTTGTGCTAAGAAGTTGTGAAAATCAAGTACCTCAAGAGGTTCAATTATGTGAATTCTGTCACATCCACCAAGCTCCTTGTCTGCTGCTTTTCTGACAACCGGATTCATGTGAATCGGATAAATCGCTTTTACATCGGGATGCTCGTCCATAACTCTGCGAATTGCACGGAACATATTGTGCATAGGCTCGCCCTGATTTTCGCGACGATGAGCGGTAATCATAATGAGCTTGCTGCCCCTTGCCCAGTCAAGTTCGGGATGAGTGTAGCTGTCACGAACAGTGGTTTTAAGAGCATCAATGGCAGTGTTGCCTGTTATATATATGCTGCTCTCGTCCTTGCCTTCTTTTATAAGATTCTGCTTTGAAAGCTCAGTCGGAGCAAAGTTGTACTTTGATATAATGGAAACAGCCTGACGGTTAAACTCCTCGGGGTAGGGCGAATAGATGTTGTAAGTTCGAAGTCCCGCCTCGACGTGACCTACGGGAATTTGCTTGTAGAAACAGGCTAGAGCCGTTACAAAAGTGGTAGAGGTGTCACCATGAACGAGAACCACATCAGGTTTTGCCTTGTCAAGAACCTCGCCTATACTGGTAAGAATGTTTGTTGTAATATCAAATAAAGTCTGTCCCGGCTTCATAATTGAGAGATCATAATCCGGCACCACCTTGAACGTGTCAAGAACCATATCAAGCATCTGACGATGCTGACCGGTTACACAGATCACGGTTTTGATATTATCTCTGGATTTAAGCTCGTTTACGAGCGGACACATTTTAATTGCTTCGGGACGAGTTCCGAAAACAAGCATAATTGTTTTCATTATTTGAAGTTTCCTTTCGAATAATTATAACAAGTAAGTACCGGGAAGGTCACAACACTTGCGGGTGTCAAATACGATTTTGCCACTCAATTTGTCCATATTTTCTTTTATGTGATTGTGATTAACCATAATTACAACCAGATCTGTGTCCTCAAGGAACTTGTCAAAATCGTGATATTGATTAGGCACAATATCCTTGTCAAAGAACGGGTCGAAGGACTTTATGGGAGAAGCAAGATGCCTTTGCTGACTTTCAAGTAACTGAATAGTGGGAGATTCTCTGGGGTCATCAACGTTTTCCTTGTATGAAAGACCATACAGACCAACTCTTGAAAAATCTGTGATGTTGTTTTCCTTCATAATTTCGTATATTCTGTTAAGGACAAAATCCGGCATACCGTCGTTTGTCTTCATTGATTCGTCGATAACCTTTGCAAGACTCGGGTAGTCACCCACAAGGAACCACGGGTCAACGGAAATACAGTGACCGCCGACACCGGGACCCGGCTGAAGAATGTTTACACGGGGGTGCATATTGCAAATTTTGATTATTTCGTAAACGTCCATGTTGTCGTGACGGCAAATTTTAGCAAGCTCGTTTGCGAATGCAATGTTTACGGCACGGAACGTGTTTTCAACAACCTTTGTCATTTCTGCAGTACGAATGTCGGTAACGACGATTTCTCCCTGGCAGAAACAAGCATAAAGCTCTTTGATTTTTTCACCAACAGCCCTATCGTCAGCACCGATTGTACGATTGTTGTGAAGAAGCTCATAAACCATATTTCCCGGAATAATTCTTTCGGGGGCGTGAACAAGATTTATGTCTTTTCCGATAACAAAGCCGTTTTCCTCGATAACGGGACGGACGTATTTGTCTATAGTTCCGGGGGAAACGGTGGATTCAACAACGACAGTTGCACCCTTGGGGCATACGTTCATAATAGTTTTAATAGCGGAAATGACGTAACAAGCATCAACTTTTTTAGAGAATTTATCATAAGGAGTAGGAACGGATACAATGTATGTATCTGTTGTCTGATACTCTGTTGTGAATTTGATTCCCTGCTTTAAAGCCTGAGCAAAAAGCTCGTCGAGACCGTCTTCCTTGAAGGTTGTTTTTCCGGAGTTAAGAGTAGCTACAAGCTCTTTGTTGTAGTCAGTACCGACTACTTCAACACCATGTGAAGCCATCATAAGAGCAGTAGGAAGCCCTATGTAACCAAGTCCTATTACGTTAATCATTTTTGTTCGTTCTCCTTAAACTTAATTTATACATATATATATAAAACATAATATATATTATTGAAAATAATACTGAAATTATAATTATAAATCCTTGTACCGAATGGATATATAAACTGACAGCATATGCGATTATGGTTGAAACAATAAAGAGTGCCTGAATAACTAACTCTGTTCTTTGCTTACCACATATAATCATTGTCGGAGTCAGTGCCGATACAATAAGACGTATTCCGAACATCGGAGCAAGGTATCTTACGTACAAACCGGAGATGCCCCAGCCATCACCGAAAAACAATTCAAAAGCCCATGGTGCAAATAGCATCAATAAAACAACCATCGGGATAGCAATAGCCATTAGAAAAAGACTTGTCTGTATAAAAGTATGATTAAATTTTCCCGAATTGTCATATTCTCTTGCAGCCTTTTCATAATAAGCTTTTGATGTATTGCCACTGACAAGGCTTAAAGGAATACCAAGCATACGGTAAGACATAGAATAGTGAGCAAGTACAACTGTTCCGAACAATCCGTCGACAAAAATATTTATTATTGAATATGCAAAACTGTTTGCAAAACTTGCCGGAACAGAATATAATGGCTGCCTTATGTGTTTTTTTGCAACAGCAATCATTTCTTTTCCGGGCACGGAAATAATTGATGAGAAACTTGCTAACATACGTTTTGCCTGACGTCCTACCCCGGCAAAACCGCTCACAAGGTAAGATATAAGTAACCCGATTGTACCGGTACCGAGAAATCCTAACCCTACAAGAGAGGTAGCTTTGCCAACTTCTTTTGCAACGTGAACCGAGGCCATTAGTTTGTACTCACGGTCTCTGTTGTTGTAGGATTGCAGTATATGACCGATACCCGTCAGGAGTAAAAAGGCAAAAATCCAGCCGAATACTGCGGGTGCCGACATATTGAGATTGTCGGAAATACAGATGTAAACTGTGTAACCGATACTTACTATAAAACTTAAGATAAATGATATGACAAAGGATAACTTTACAGTTGCAAATACTTCTTTTTCGTCGTTTTCGCTTACGATTGACATATCGTATCTTCCGCAGATTACCGAACCAAACATTGTGACAGCGGTTAATAATAACGTGTATTCACCAATTTGTTCTTCTGTATATAACCTTGTCATCAGGGGAGAAACCAGGAAAGAAATTGCTTGGGCAATAAGTGTTCCTGACATCAGGGTTGCTATTGAACGAAAAAAATTGTTATGTAGTATTTTGTTTATGCTGTTCATCAAAATCTTCATCCAATCGTTTGATTATTTTTGCCATGTTTTTCGACTAATGCTTATTGGCTTTTTTACTGTTTAATACTATTTTTCTTTTGCACGATAACATTATTGTCGCAGGTATGAGAATCAGCGTAAACGCTCTGACTATAGCCACAAAATCGGAATTTCCTACTAATAAGAAAGAATTTACCGCAAGGACAGTTGAAAAAACTACAGATGCTTTTGCATTGTCAATGCTTTCAATTAATCCGTCAATCCGTTTGGCTAAGTGGCCGAGAACAAAAGGAATCAATACAAGTCCGAAAATGTGGAATTGAAGTATTGAGAATGTAACTATATCGTTTGGAACACCGCCTGTGGATTTCCAGTTGACACCTCCCAGAAATTCAGAAGTTGGAATGTAAGATGGCTCAAAGAATATACCGGGCAGAAAATCGAGAAATACAGTAATAAAATCGGAACCCCAGCGATAGCCATATGTATTGCCGATATCAAATGCATAAAACACATTGTTTATAGGTGCTCTGAACTGAGACACATAAGAAAAGTAATTAAAATCAAGCTTGCCGAATGAACCTCTTTGCAGATAAACAAACAGTGCATCCATTATATCAAGCAAGGGCAGACATATACAACCCAACAATATCAAAAACTTCCATATGTGTCTCTTTCCCTTGCTGTTCAGAATAGGGACGAATATACATAACATAAAAGCGACTAAGGGTGCTCTTCCTGCATTAAAGAGATAATAGAACAACGATAATATGAAAGAAATTAGAATATATAGTTTTATACTTAGTTGTTTAATTCCGCCTTGGGCAAAGCATAGATAGCCCCATAAACAAAACGGGGCGACGGTGACAAGTCGTGCAGGAATAACCAACAATGAGGTTGTGTACGACATATAGTCAGCAAGGTCCGTCTGAAAACCACGGACTGTCTCTCCCAGTGACAACGCATTTGATATACCACCAAGTGCGACAAAAAACAAAATTAACGATATACCGCCAACATAAAAACAAAACAGTCCCATTCTGTACAAATTTGTTTTTAATCTGTCAGTGTCTAAGGATGTCTCAATACTGTAAACTTTTTTGCGTGAACTACTGCTGCTTTTGTATGAAAGTATAAATGTCGCGAAAAACACAAAGATGCAAATATAAGAAGTAAAGTATTCACCAATTCCCTCGGTCAGTACATAAAAATACCTGTTATATCGTATTTCATGCGGGAAAAGCTCTATGATAAACGGAATTATGCCGTAATATAACAGTCCTCCGAATATAATACCCTCAAAAATACCGACAAACTTCTTTTTTCTTCGGGCTATAAGACAGAAGAATATAAAAAGAATTATGATTGCAAATTTCATTTCATCACTCAATCAGTAATTACACTTTGACAAGTTGCTTTAGTACAACCTGATATGAAAAATCAACAACCGGCTCTAACTTTCCGGGATACTTGCCGGTACGAATAATATCCAAAGCACTCAGAATACCGCTTTTTGTGTTTTCGCAGAATAAATATCTGTCATATTTTTCAAAGCATTGCTTTATCTTTTTCGATTCTCCGTCGAGAATAAAAATAACAGGCTTGTTCGTTGCAGAATAGTTATATATTTTACCTGGAATCTGTGTTCCGCTAAGATTGCTCAGGTGAATCAGAACATCAGCCTCCGACTCAATTTCATTTACCTTGTCAGCAACAACTCTGCCTAAAACTCTTATGTTGGATAAGCTTTCTAAATCAATATCGCTGTTTCCGCAGATGGTTAAAACATCATTTGTTTCTTTTATGGCGGTATAAAGAGGGATAATGTTTCTGACCGAGCTGTTGTAATCCCCACAGTAAGCAAGCTTAAGCTTGTCGCCACAATAATCCTTTGGCGGACTTATAATTTCCCTGATATAAGGACGGGGCATGAAAAAAATCTTGTCGGCAAAATCAGGATATTTATTTCTCATTTCAATGGCAGTAAGTTCTGACAGATAGAATACCTTGTCGGCATTGCATAGTAGCCGGTATTCCTCTTTTTGTCTTAAAATTTCGTTTTTCTGGTTAGTACTTGTGATATCTCCCGTGAACGGATCACCCCATATCTGAACCCACGGAATTTTGCGACCTTGCAGAAAACGCTCTGCGGCAAGATGAGATGACTTGGGATCGGATGAAGAAATCAAAACATCATAATTACTGTCGTCACCTGACACTTTGTCCCAGATTTTATCGCCTGCAACATATTTCCACGAATCGTAAATGTTGTGTCTTGAATGATACGTGTATACAAGCTTTTTTATCTTTTTCAATATAAAATTTTTGGAAAACCTAGCGGATAAACTCTTTTCAACATTTGGCGATGTATGTAGTAATAGTGCAGATTTATGCATTCGAACAGGGGAGTACTGCGGGTGATTCTTGTCGGGAAATCCCGTAACGATCGTAACTTCATGTCCCAGATCACATAAACCATTGATGGTATTTATATTTCTCAAACTTGCCGAAGAGTTAATTTCCAACGGTCTTGAAACAACATATAATATTTTCATAACTAAACACCTCGTCGTTTTTAGTTCTGATAGTGAAAACTAACTTACCTTACTGTTTTTTATTATATTTCGGTAATATTTGTTTATAAAGAAAAAGCCAGAAAAATGGATTTACCCAATAAACACTTGACAACAATAATCTTGGGATAAATTGACAAATAAGAAACAAGTCAATTTTGTCTTCTTTTATAGTGACAAAACTTCTAACAATAATAATAATTATATATAGTGAAAGAGCAACACCAAATATTACTCCAAATTCAACTATAAATTGAAGAAAAAGATTATGCGTGTATTGCCCATTTGTAACACTTTCAAATGCACCTATACCATTTCCGAACAAAAGATTATTTTTGATTAGCTCCAATGACAGTGTATATAAATCGTTTCGTCCTCTGCTAATGTCTAATTGACTTCGTTGAAATCGAAGTATCCAACGCATTTCTGTATTACGTGTAACTAACCAGTCTAATACCAACTCCCAACCGATTACAAACAACAATCCCAAAAAGAGAAACAACACACCAAAAACAAATTTGTGTTTTCTCCCAGATAAAAACTTAGCCACTATTAAAAATATAATTGCTATTACAGCACCACGACAATCACTTAAAAACAACAAATAATATGATGATATAACAGTTGTAAAAATAATAGCGATTTTTAGTAACTTGCCGGCAAATTCCCACGCAAAAACTCCAGCAGAAATACCGATTAGCATAACATAACTGACTTCCATCGAATATTCTACATAATACCTGTTCAAAGCTTCAGGTATATACTTAAATATGGTAATAAATGAAAAAAGCACAAACACTTTACAAATGGTGGAAAGTATTACTTTATGTTCTGTTTTTACAGAATATAATAACATACCAGTGGAACCAAAAAGCAAGAAATTCAATATATAGTTGATAATAACACTTTTCCCGTCTATATTAAATACCAGGGAAGATAACATAATCATAATTGCTATGCAGTTAATTATAAGAAATGGAACGGTAATTCGAATACCTCTATTGATAAAAAATGATATCATTAACAACAAAGCGATAACTATAACAAGGTTATTTTCAATCGTAACAAATTGAGTAATGATCTTAGTAATCATTGAAGATGACAAAAATAAACCCAGAAGTACAGAGTTTAATACACTATGATTGTGGTCTGTTAATTTTCCAAATTGTTTTTTCACATCTATACCCCCTTTTATTGTTTATCATATTTTTTGTGTTCTACACTCTCGAGGAACGCATACGAAACAATGTAAATAATACGGCAACTCATATGTCTAATACTTTTCCGAGCTATTCATATATCAAAAGTTTCCTTTCCAAGAATCACTATAGAGTTTCATACAGCGAGAGAATTCTTTGCTCCATTTGCTGCCATGAATACATTGTTTTGTAAATCATGGTTGTTTTTTCTGCAATTTCTTTTTGAGAATCTTTGTTTTGTATAAAATAGTCAATCGCATTGCCTAAAGATTCGGTATTGTAATCTATCACCTGACCGATACCATATTCTTCGACGATAGACGCCATACCGGTGTTTTTTGCCATAAGCAGCGGCTTTCCTAGTGATAATGCTTCATAAAACTTGTTTGGTGCAGCAAAGAAATGATTTGGCACCGCCGGATCATATATTGCACACATTACATCGCAATTTCGTTCCAATTCTATTGTTTTGTCATATGGAAGTCTGCCGTAATAGAAAATGTTTTCGTGTTCTGCTGCCATATTTTCAAAGAAAGATTCCATGCCTGCTCCAAAACCGCCTATGTGAAACTCACAATCACTGCGACTTGCAACAACCTCTGCTATTTTATCAATAAAACGTGATTTGCCGAAGATCCCGACATACACAAGCCTTAACCTGTCATGGATAGCTTTATTGTCATTACAGATGCTTGTATCGACATCAGGCGTGTTGTGTATGACATATAACTTTTTCGGATTTGTTCCGACAATTTGCTTTTTGCGTTCTTCTGTACATATAATGGTGGTGTCTGCCTTGTTTATTATGGAGTTTTCAAGCTTTCTTACCACTTTGCCAATGCTTGTTCCGGAAAGATTGTGCGAATCGACATAATAATCGGGTATGTCATAGACAAGCTTCTTTCCAAACTTTTTGGCACACTTAAGTGCAGTGTACCCCGTATCAAAATCATAGGCATGAATTATATCGTATTCTTTTCTGTGGTCTTTAAGGTATTTATAAATGAACTTCTGGAAAGAAATAAGACCTTTGAGATTCTTTTTGATTCCGCCTGAAAACTGACCTTTAAGTCCGATGCGGATAATTTTAACAGTTGCATCCTTTAACTTTAAATCTTCTTGTCTGGGAGCGTAATCGGCATCTCTGTCCCAAGCCAAAACAGTT
The DNA here is from genome assembly GCA_045631825.1 of Eubacteriales bacterium. Lineage (GTDB taxonomy): Bacteria > Bacillota > Clostridia > Oscillospirales > CAG-382 > UMGS1387. The sequence goes on from JAZQVQ010000104.1 coordinate 16,542, forward strand.
ACACCATACCCGTTTTTAGCAAGACAGTTAGCCATCTTTTCTAATCTTGGATAAGGTCTTACGGGATTTGACCTGATAAGGACAACATTTGCCACTTGTTTCACTCCTTTGAATCAATACCAAATTTTACATAACCTTGATTAAAAATCAAAGCAGTACGGTAAATACTATATTCCAAATTCTTCCTGATAAATCTTTGTTAATTGTTCGGTAACTGTTTCAATACTGAACTTTTTAACAGTCTGTGCATTGTTTTTGCCCATAGTGCTTCTTGCATTTGCATCATTTGCCAGAATATTAAGCTTGTCTGCGTAATCCTGAGCATCTGTTACAGCACACAAATAACCACCATCTGTGCCGTCCAACAAATCGGTGTTGCCTCTGATGCGACTTGCAATACACGGCAAACCACTTGCCATAGCCTCCATCATAGAACGGGGAAGACCTTCTTGCTTTGTTGTAAACAGAAAAACATCACAAGCACAAAGCAATTCCTTAATGTCGGACCTGAAGCCCAGAAAATGTACCTGAGAAGATACACCGAGCTTTTCACAAAGCAATTTAAGATTTTCTTCTTCGGGTCCTTTGCCACAGATAAAGTAGTGCAAATTGGGGTTTTTAGCTTTGGAAACAGCCTCAATAGCGGTCTTGTAGTTTTTGCGATCAATAAGGTCACCCATAGATATCAGGGCTATGTCATTTTCCGCAAGTCCCATTTCAGCCCGCTTGTCCGTCCTTGATGTGCAGACCTGATTATACAAAGAAATATCCATACCAACTCCGGGGACGAAATAAACCTTGCCGCCACGGCGGAGTTTGAATTTTGTTTTTGCAAGTTCAAAGTCCTCACGGTTTATTGTTATAATTGCATCTGTGTAACGAGCCAGCCATTTTTCCACGGGATAATAAATAAGCCAGTTTTTCTTTGGTGCACCCTTGTAAAAATGGAAACCGTGTGCCTGATAAATTACCTTTTTAACCTTGCACTTTTTGCCTGCAAGACGGCCAAGAATTCCACCGGTTGGCGTGTTGCAGTGAATAAAATCAATGTTTTCACGCCTGATTAAATCGACAAGCTCCTTGTATGCTATAAGGTTTGACTTTGAAAACGGATTTCTTGAGCTGTGTATACTGTTTATCTTTATGTTGTACTTGGCTTCATCTTGCTGAATTTGACTGTCTTTTGCATTTTGCCAGTGGGATACATGATAAAACTCCAGACCGACGTTGTGTGCTGCCGATATACTTGTTATAACAAAAGAGGAGATTTTGTTCGATATATTTGAAATAAATAATATCTTACTCATGAGTAACTTCCTCCGGCATATTTTGCTTTTCCGCCTGGTTGTTGGTGTATATATTTTCACGCTTTAAGACTGTCGCAACGGTTTTAAACAAAATTCTGATGTCAAGCATCAAGCTTACATTGTGAGCATACCAGGCGTCATATAACCTTTTATCTCTTACCGGAAGGTTGTTGCGGTAATATGCCTGAGTATAGCCAGTAATTCCGGGACGAATAAGTAATTTATCCTTTTCATCATCTTCGTATGTATCCTTGGATTCGACATCACCTGCTCTGGGACCGACAATACTCATATGTCCGAACATAACGTTAAAGCACTGAGGCAGTTCGTCAAGACTTGTTTCACGTATAAAACGTCCCGTGCGTGTAACACGATTGTCGGTTCTTGAATTGTAGGTACTTCCGTCGTCGTTTCGAAGATCAGGGGAGTCAACCTTCATTGAACGGAATTTTAACATATCAAATTCCCTGAAGCCTTTTCCGATTCTGCGTGACCTGTAAAATACAGGGCCACCGTCTTCAAGTTTTATTGCAATGGCTATTGGAATACTGACCAGTAAAATCGGCACAAGAATTATAAGACAGATAATAATATCAAATATTCTTTTTATAATAAGCTGATAAAGACTTTTGTATCCTTGTTTGTGTTTTGAGTTTTCATAGAGCTCTTGTGCGATTGTCACTGACTGTGTCTTTTCTTTTGTTTGCTCCATAAATAATCCCCCGTTATATCAAAAAATAGACTCTTTAACAATCGATAGTACAGTTTCTGCGTTGCTTATTGCATCTTCCGCTTTTTCCGATTTGGAAATAATATATCCACATCCGTCAAGATTTGTACGGTATTTGTTTACCTTCTGACCTGACTGCATATGATGATAAATCTCAACACCATACTCTTTTTCAAGGGCATCAAAATCCGGAAGATGCCTGATTAACCCTTCGTCAAAAGCAAGAAGCCTCGTCGCAACAGCACAACTGTGTCTGGGAGTCAAATCAACTTTGTCACCAACGGCACTTCTTATCATATTTGCCATATAGTCAATACCCGTCCCGTAGGGAATAATACACGGACCTATCATATTTCCGCCCATTCTTGCACCTATGTCAATAATGTGGATTTTTCCCTCGGAGGTTATAAGCATATCCATATTTACAGAACCGAAATTGATACCGAGTGCTTTGATTGCGTCATATGCACACTGTTTTGCACGCATCTCAACCTCTTGTGGCAAATCTGTTGGAATGGCATGCCCAAGCTCTGCATAATATGGAGGCTCTGTCATCCATTTACGCATAATACCAAGCACGTGAATTTCACCATTTACAACAAGACTCTCCGCACCATATTCTTTTCCCTTGATGAAAGTTTCAACAACCGCACGATGAGAAATTGATGTATCCATCGCAAGAGCACAAGCAGATGGAAAAAGCTCGGCACTGTCAACTCTGCTTGTACCTCTGCTTCCCGAACCGTCGCAGGGCTTGACCATAACGGGAAATACAATGCTCTTGCAAAGTGAATCCAAATCCGTATCTTTGTCCACCTGAAATACCTGCTGTGTGTTGTCCACATGATGCTCATACAGACATTGACGAACTCTGAACTTGTTTTTAATGAGTTTTGCAACATCATAATCAAGGCCCGCAAGTCCCATTTCCTGTGCAATATATGCCGCAGTCAACACGCCGTAATCTGTTGCGGCGGTCAGGACACCATCTATCTTTTCAGTTTTTGCATATTCAAGACAAGCTTCCCTGTCAACTATGTTGATAACCTTGTACTTATCTGCGTGCTTAAATCCGACAGAGTCCGGATTTGCATCTACGGCTAAAGTTTCATATCCCATGGATTTAGCTTTGCAAATAACAAAGTCTTGCAAAAAGCCTGCACCTATAACCAATATCTTTTTCATATAATTTCTTAAAGCTCTTTTCTTAACTTCAATTCTTTGTATTTCAATGTGTCTGTTTCGCCATAAACCATATATCCCTTGTGTTCGTAAAACGTTATTGCATGACTGCTTTTGTCGTACACTTCACAGATGACCTCACGGCAGCCCAGACTTTTACCCAACATTTCAATTTCGTCAAGACAGAAAGTTCCTATGCCATTTCCTGCAAATTCAGGCAAAGTTGCAAGCTTCATGAATAAATATGATTGATTTACTTTCCTTGTCTGAAATGTTGCAACAGGTTTTTTGCCATCGCAAACAAGATATATGTTGTTTTTTAACGCACAAAGAATAACAATAACCCAATTCTTTATGCGCGGATTGTCCCAGTGATGAAGATCGTATTTAAGTGCCATATCTTTACCGCATTTGTAAAGAATGTCACAAACTTTGAGTAACCCGGAAATGTCCCATATTTTCAATTTGCAAACAGAGAACAATGTCGCTTCACCGTCCTTTATCAAATATAGAACTTAAGTGTGTCGGTGTATTTTTTAATAACATAGTCCACAACCTCGTCTGTAAGACAGGTGTGTAACGGTAAGGTGATTTCGTTTTCAAAATAAGAATATGCGTTGGGATAATTCTTAATATCAAATCCCAGGTTTTTGTATGCCGTGAGCATGGGAAGCGGCTTGTAATGCACGTTACAGGATACACCACTTTCCGCCATTTTGACTATTATTTCATTGCGTTGTTCCACAGAGATACCTGGGATACGTGTCATATATAAATGTCCTGACGATTTGTATATATCCGTAAAGTGGTCAAGCGTTTTGATGCCAAGCGGTTTTAATGCAGCATCGTACTTTGCGATGATTTCTTTTCTTCTCTTAAGCAGATTCGGGTAACGCTCAAACTGTTTAAGTCCGATAGCCGCAGCAATATCGGTCATATTGCACTTGTAATATGTACCTATAACGTCATATTCCCATGTTCCGTTGTTTGTTTTTGCAAGAGCATCCTTCGACTGACCGTGCAGACTGAGCAGCTGAAGCTTCTTGTAAATATCCTCATTACTTATGCCCGGGATTGTCCTCCAGGTCAGAGCACCACCCTCTGCGGTTGTAAGATTTTTTACTGCATGGAAAGAGAACGAGGAAAAATCCGCAATGTTTCCTGTCATTATGCCGTTGCGGCTTGCTCCGAGTGAGTGGGCAGTGTCTGCCATAACAGCAATTCTTCCCAGAGCCTTCTGTATATCACTGCCGGGCTTGAAAAGATGCTTTTTTCTCTCGATAATTTCAAAAATTCTGTCATAATCGCAGGGAAGACCTGCAAGGTCAACGGGAATAATTGCCTTTGTATTTTGCGTAATGGCAACTTCCAATGCGTCATAGTCCATTTCAAAACTGTCTTTTTGCGTATCAACAAGTACAATTTTAGCACCGATGTGGTCAATTACTGAAGCAGTAGCCGTATAGGTATAAGCACATGTTATAACCTCGTCGCCGGGAACAATGCCAAGAACGCGAAGAGCCATTTCGGCACAGGCAGTCTGAGAATTAAGGCACATGCACATTTCAGTTCCAACGTAAGAAGCTATATTTTTTTCAAGTTGCTTTGTTCTCGGACCTGTTGTTATCCAACCGGAGCGAAGAGCTTGTGATACCTCAGCAATTTCTTCTTCGGAAATATCAGGTGGAGAAAAAGGAACACTAATTTTTGTAGATATCATCTGGACCCCTCTAAATTAATACTGTATAGTATTGTTTCTATAATTACTTAAATATAAACATACAAAATCATTATATAGTATACACCAAACAGCCTTTTTTGTCAATATAAAGACCATATATTTTGGACGAAATACTGTAGAGTTACAATAGATGTGAGACCTAAAGT
>JAZQVQ010000105.1:0-8769 GCA_045631825.1 Eubacteriales bacterium
CCCGCTTGGCCTCGGACTTGCCTTCTTGAGCCAAATGCGAGAGAGTTAGGCTAAAACAAGGAGAAAATGGGCGGAGATAACTGGATATACACATACTATCAAGGGATCAAGGATGGTTCTTTTTGTGTCGGGAAGTGGATCAGGCTCGTTTATGAGTACCTTGTGAACGGTCTCGGAAATAAAGATTTCTTTTTTGACCAGAAGAAGGCAGACGATGTCCTCAACTGGGTTGAGATGCATTGCTACCATACAGAAGGGCACCTTGCACCGAGTCCGCTGGTTTTAGAGCCGTGGCAGAAGGCCATGCTGTCCGCAGTCTACGGAACAGTAGACGAGAACGAGTTCAGACAGCACCGTGAGATCCTGACGGTAGTCGGCAGAAAAAACGGCAAGACAAAACTGATGTCGAGCTGCGGGTCATATACCTTCCAAAAGGAAGGGTATGGCTCGAGGGTGTTCTGTTTAGCACCGAAGCTCGACCAGGCGGACCTTGTATATAATGACATCTGGCAGATGATATTACTTGACCCTGAATATCAGAAGCTGAAGGAGTCGCTGTCCGAAAGGGACGCACACAACAAAAAGGTGTTGGATGACTCCATGCTTCCGAGGAAGAGGCAGAGCGATCTAGCTATTCCCGGAGCGAACTCTACAGTAAAGAAGATCGCTTTCACAGGCGGAAAACGGAGCGATGGGTATAACCCTTCTCTCGTAATCTGTGACGAGGTCTCAAGCTGGGAAGGGGATAAGGGTCTCAAACAATACGAAGTAATGAAGTCCGGTATGGGAGCGAGACCTGAAGGCCTGCTGTTCTCCTGCACCACTTCAGGATATGTGAATGACGGTATATTTGACGAGCTGATGAAGAGGTCAACTCGTTTTTTATTAGGCGACTCGAAAGAAAAGAAGCTCCTTCCGTTCCTTTACATGATAGACGATGTCGACAAATGGAATGACATAAACGAGTTACGGAAGTCAAACCCTAACCTCGGTGTGTCCGTAAGTGTCGACTATATGCTGGAAGAGATAGCAGTCGCAGAAGGCTCTCTTTCCAAAAAGCGAGAGTTCATGACGAAATACTGCTGCATCAAATCAAACAGCAGTACGGCATGGCTCGATGCTTCGATTATAGATAAGGCTTCAGGATCTCCGCTGAAGTTTGAGGACTTCCGTGGGTCATATGCAGTATGCGGTATCGACTTAAGTATGACTACCGACCTGACCGCTGCGACCTGCGTGATAGAGAAGGACGGGGTCCTGAACATATTCGCACACTTCTGGATGCCTTCAGAGAAGGTGGAAGAAGCTACACAAAAAGACGGTGTCCCATACGAGATATACATCCAGCGAGGATTCTTATCGAGATCAGGAGAGAACTTCGTAGACTATAACGATGTATACGAATGGATGATTTCTTTAGTAAAGGATTACGAGATCTATCCTCTGATGACAGGGTATGACAGATGGTCCAGCCAGTATTTAGTTTCCGCATTAAAGGCAGACGGATACCAGATGGACGATGTCTATCAGGGAGATAATCTATGGGGCACCATGCAGACCCTGGAAGGTCTGCTGAAAGACAACAAGATAAACATAGGCGATAATGACCTGTTAAAAAGCCATCTCCTGAACTCCGCAGTCAAGATGAGTGCAGAACGAGGGCGAGGGAGACTGGTCAAGATAAATCAATATGCACACATCGACGGAACAGCTGCTTTACTTGATGCATTAGTCGTTAAGGAAAAGTGGTCACTCCAGATCGGTGAGCAGTTAAAAAATGAATAACTATATCGTATATACACATACAAATAAAATAAACGGAAAGATGTACGTCGGTATTACTTGCCAGTCCCCGAACAGAAGATGGAGGAATGGCAATGGGTACAAAGAAAACGAACATTTCTTCCGATCCATCTCAAAATATGGGTGGGATAATTTCACCCATGAAATAGTAAGGGCAGGGTTATCAAAAGACCAAGCCTGTGAGATGGAGAAAGAGCTGATAGACAAGTACAGGACTTGCATAGACACTTATGGATACAACAAATCCACAGGTGGAGAAAACCCTAACGAGGGAGCGAAGATGTCGGACGAGGCTAAAGCTAAAATGAGTGCCTCACACAAACGTGTTGTTATAACAGAAGAATGGAAAAATAACATGAGCCAAGCTGCAAAGAAACGAGGGAATTGCAAACTCGGTAAGATCGGGAAAGACTGTGGTAAAGCTGGGCTTGTGAGGCAGATAGACATCAAGACTGGCGAATTAGTTGCGGAATATTATGGATTTTCTGAAATGGAGAGAATGACAGGATTCAGCCAAAACCCAGTAAAAAGAGCCACAAAAGGCTTACAAAAACAATCACACGGATTCCGATGGGAATACATTCCGAGGAGGACACTAAATGTCATTATTTGATAAAATCTTTCGACCTAATGAAGCAAAGGAAAGTGAGAAAGCCTTAAAAGAGGCTCAAGGCTTTTTTCAGACCCTGACAGCATACAAGCCTGTCTTCACCAATTGGCATGGTGCTATTTATGAAAGTTTGATAGTCAGATCGGCTATCGATGCGAGGGCGAGACATATCTCAAAGTTAAAGCCACAGTTCAACGGTACGGCAAATATGCCTCTTCAGAACAAGATGAGACTCGGCCCGAACCAGTGGCAGACATGGAGCCAGTTCTTATACAGGGCATCAACTATCCTTGACTGCACCTCCAACCTTATCCTGACACCCGTTTTTGACGAGCGGATGATCATAACGGGGTATTACACAGCACTGCCTTCAAGATGCGAGATCATCGACTATAAAGGCGAGCCGTGGCTACGGTATAAGTTCTCAAACGGTCAGGTAGGAGCAGTGGAGTTCAGGAAATGCGGTATCATGACCAAATACCAGTTCGAGAGGGACTTCTTCGGTGACCAGCCGGGAGTACCGCTGGACGAGACGATGAAGCTCACGCATATCCAGAACCAAGGCATAGAAGAAGCGGTGAAGAACGCAGCGACCTTCAGGTTCATGGCTACCTTATCGAACTTCGCAAAGCCTGAAGACCTCGCTAAAGAAAGAGAACGGTTCACCAGAGAGAACCTTGCCTCCGACTCCAAGTCCGGGGGCTTTTTACTGTTCCCGTCAACGTATAAGGACATCAAACAGATAGATGTAAAGCCGTGGACAGTAGATGCCGACCAGATGAAGTCCATCTACACGAATGTGGCGAACTTCTTCGGAGTCAGTGAAAAGCTGATGCAGAACACAGCCACAAACGAGGAGCTGGAAAGTTTCTTCAACGGCTGCGTGGAGCCGTGGTCTATCCAGTTCTCGGAGGTAATGACTAAAGCCATGTTCTCCGAAAGAGAGAGGGCACAGGGCACATCATTCTCGGTCAATGCTAACCGCCTCCAGTACATGAGCGTACCGCAGAAGGTACAGATGGCTAAAGAGTTAGGCGACCGTGGAGCCTTGATGATAGACGAGATCCGTGAGCTGTTCAACTATGAGCCATTACCGGACGGAGCAGGACAGGTAGCACCTATCCGTGGAGAATACAAAAACACCGAAGATTTAGGAGGCACAAATGAAGAGTGACAGAGAATACAGAGCGTTCATCGTTCAGGCAGACGATGAAAAGCGAGTAACAGGATATGCGACTACCTTCGACCAGCCGTATACCTTATACGACAGCGGAGACTACGAACTCCGTGAAGTCATCGATGCTTCAGCATTCGATGACACAGACATGAGTGATGTCATCATGCAATACGACCACTCTGGAAGAGTGTTCGCAAGAATGTCAAACGGCACACTCGAAGTAACACCCGATAAACCGAATGGTTTATATATAACCGCAGACCTTTCCGGGACCACACTCGGCAATCAGGTCTACGAAGAAATCAAAGGCGGATACACAAACAAGATGTCTATGGGCTTTAAGGTCGACCGCTCCGCAGACGTGTGGACAAGAGAACAGCTCGAGAACAAGACCATAGAGACCAGGCGGATCAATTCGATCTCCAAGTTATACGATGTATCTGCAGTATCGATCCCTGCCAACGGAAACACTTCCATCGAAGCGAGAAGCATCGACGAGCTTGTCAACGGAGCGATTGACAAGATAAGAGCGGAGAGACTCGAAGCCGAAAAGCTTGAGCTGGAGAGAAGAAGGGCAGAAACGCTGGCAAGAATAATGGAGGATTAAATGGAAATCAAAGAAATGAACTTTGAGGAACTCGAGGTCAGACGTGGCGAGCTTGCCGAGGAGATCAAGTCAGCAGACATGGAGAGACTCGACGGGATCAACGCAGAACTCGATGCAATCGAAGCAAGAAAACTCGAACTGAAGCACGAAATCGAAGAACGTGCAAAAGTGGTCGAAGAAGTCCTCAAGGCTCCTTCTCCCACTCCAATCGAAGAAAGGAAAAACGAAATGACAAATCTTGAAGTCAGAAAATCAAACGAGTATATCAACGCATACGCTGATTATGTAAAAGGCGGATACAAGGATGACACCGAGTGCAGAGCACTCCTTACCGAGAACGTATCCGGCTCTGTTCCCGTACCTGCTTATCTGGAAGACAGAATCCAGACCGCATGGGACAATGACGAAGTAATGCAGAGAGTCAACAGAATTTACGTTAAAGGCAACGTCAAGATCGGATATGAAGCCTCTGCTGGTGATGCCGTATGGCATACCGAAGGAACTTCCACAGTGGCCGAACAGTCCCTGACTCTGGGCATCGTTACACTAGTGCCAAAAATGATTAAGAAGTGGATGGACTGCGACCTTGTCGCCTAAATTTCACTAGTCCACTATAAACACATTGAACTGCTGGAAACCCTTTAGAGCCTTACAAACTACAACGTAGTGATGAAATAAGCACAAGCGTGAATGTTTGAAAATTGTAAGGATTAGGCAATCAGCAACCAAGCCCCGAACAGGGGAAGGCTCAACGACCATCCCGTAAGGGAGTAGGGACAAGCGTCCCGAAGTGGTGTGCCCCACAAAAGTGGGTGAAGATATGGTCTGCTCTTATATGAAAGTATAAGGAATTATCGGTACGGATTAGCGACCCGTACTTAACAAAAGATAGTGTATCTGATGAAGCTCTCGCTCTTACAGGCACCGCCTTCCTTGACTATCTGTATGACGAACTGGAGTACAGAATTGTTAAGAAGGCTGCCGCACAGGTCATCACAAAGATCGCTGCTTCCAGCCTCGTTGCTAATGCAGGAAGTGCTTCTGCTGAAAAGGCTGTTCTTACCGCATTCGCAGAGCTGTCCGATGAAGCTACCGACATCTGCTGCATCATGAGCAAGTCCACATTCGCAACCATCAAGGGTGCTGCTATGGATGCTAAATATGCAATCGATCCGTTCCTCGGATACCCTGTAGTATTCAATGAGAGTGTAACAGGAGTTATCGTAGGCGACCTTAAGGGTGTAACCGCAAACTTCCCTGAAGGCGGAGACCCCGTATTCATCTTCGATGACAAGACCCTCATGACATCCGACCTTGTGAGAATTCTCGGCAGACTGTACGTTGCTATCGACGTAACAGCACCCGGCAGACTCGCAAAAGTTACCATCAGCGGTTCAACAACCTAAACAGCTAAAGGGGAAAGGGAGATACAATGAAATTACTGATAGCCATACCGACTCTTGACTTTGTGCATGTCGATTTCATGAAATCATTACTGGGGCTTATCCAGTCGCTTGATGATGAGAAGATCGAATACGAAGTCAAGATACAAGCCGGGACTCTTGTGTATTTAGCAAGAGATGAGATCGTATCCTATGCCATAGGCTACGAATTTACGCATGTCTTATGGCTGGACAGCGATATGGTATTCACTGACCAGTTATTTGACGATCTGTTTGATACAGGCAAGGACTTTGTGTGCGGGGTATTCCATGCCAGGAGGCCAGGACACCAGTCCTGCATATTCAGATCACTGACACCTCCCGAGCGGTACAGGTGGGACGAATACCCATCTGTGCCGTTTTTGATAAAGGGATGCGGAATGGCTGCTACCTTGATAACGACCAGCATTCTATTAGATGTCAGGCAGAAGTACGGCAACTGCTTCACACCATTACCCTATCTGGGCGAGGATCTCTCCTTCTGCCAGCGTGTCAACGAGTTAGGGTACGAGATATGGTGCGAGCCTTGTGCAAGGGTAGGGCATATCGGACACATAGTCATATATCCCGAGCATGAGGGAGGCTATCTTAATAATTTACAGAGGTAAAAAGTAATGTTAGACAAAATCAAAATGGCTCTCCGCATTAAGACGGATGCATATAACGACGAGCTGACCGAGTTAATGAGAGCAGGTCTTATAGACCTCGGCTTCGGTGGTGCGATGAACGAAGTCCTGACAGAGGATGCAGACCCTGTAGTCACCCAGGCGGTGATCACATACTGCAAGATGAACTTCGGGCTTCCGGAAGACTATGACCGCTTAAAGAAGTCATACGACGAACAGAAAGCCCAGCTCGGAACGGCAACAGGATATACGAGGTGGGAACATGTATGACTCCGTAGCGACCTTATACCTTCAGGGGACGAGGGCCTATGACACATACGGCAATGAAACGGTGTCATGGACCGAGACTGAAGTGTATGTCAACCAAAGAAGCGTATACTCCTCCGAATACTATCAGGCTGCACAGGTCGGGCTTCATCCGTCTATCACTCTCGAGATCTCAAACAGAGAAGACTATCACAACGAGAAGTTAGTCCAGTTTGAAGGCAAAATGTACGATGTGGTACGAGCTGACTGGAACGCACAGCGTGACAAGATCTCCCTGGTCCTTCAGGAGCGGAACTATGTATATACAACGGTGACGACATGAACGTAGAACAGCAGATGATAGACATTCTTAACCAGTTCGACGAGGAACTGGAGACAGAGACAAAAAAGGCTTTTAAGGATGTAGGAAGAGACACAACCGCTAACTTAAAAGCCACCTCGCCGAGAGGCAAGTCCAGCAAGCACTATGCTAACGGCTGGACCTATCGTGTCACAGGCCGTGGCTTAACTTTAAATGCCGTTGTCTATAACAAGACAAAGCCCGGACTGACTCATCTGTTAGAAAACGGTCATCAGATCTACGACTGGCATGGCAGGAACCACGGACGGTCCAGAGCCATCAAACATATTCAGCCGGCACAGGAGAAAGCACTCGCTGAATTACTGACGAGGTTATCGAAATGATTTATGCAACATTACAAAAAACCAAACTGCCTTGTGCATATTCCCACTTTGTCGAGAAGGTAGACCTTCCGTATATCGTGTATATCGGAAGCGGTCAGGACACCTTCGGAGCGGATAATACATGGGCCTACCGCAATAACAAGTATCAGGTCGAGTATTACTTCAGGGAAAAGAACGAGGCAACAGAGACAGCCATCGAGGATATCCTCCTGGCTGACGGATATAACTACGAAAAGTCCGAAGATGTCTATATAGACGATGAGGGTATTTTCGTGATTTATTACTACATTTAGGAGGAAACTAATGAAAGTATTATTCGGTATTTCCAACCTTCATGTCGGAACATACACCGAAGTCACTACCACAGCAGGTACGACTGTAACACTCGGCACTCCTTACCATCAGAAGGGTGCCGTTTCCTTCTCGCCTTCCACGGAATCAAATACGAACGACTTCTATGCAGATGACATCATCTACTGGAGCGGATATTCCGGAGGCAAGATCGAAGGCGACCTTGAAGTGGCTATGTTTGACGACTCATTCAAGACACAGTTCCTCGGCTATAAGACTCTTACTAATGGCGGACTCGCTGCAGTAAAGAACCCTGTAAAGCCGAGCGTATATGTGGCTTTCGAGGTACAGTCCGACGATGATCCTATCAGGGTCATTTTATACAATTGCTCACTCGGAGACATCTCGAGAGAGTATGAGACAATAGGCGAGAACAAGGAGCCGAAGACTGCTACACTTCCTGTCACCTGCGTAGGCGACAACCAGACAGGAGTAACTATGGCAGTACTGCAGAAGACAGACTCGGGATACAACTCTCTGTTCACTTCTCCACAGGCACCTGTTATCTCAACAACCTAAAAACAAGGGGGAGGGGAACACCCTCCCTTCTTTTGTATGAAAGGAGAAGGGCAATGATAAAGACAATTAATCTTGAGGAGAAAGAACTCACACTTTCCAATAACCTCGCATGGGCAACTATTTACAAGGACCAGTTCGGGCATGACATCGTACCTGATGTACTTCCGATACTGTCAGCCGTGTTAAAGATATTCGGAGAGATCCAGCAGGCTGATAACGTAGCCGAACTGATAAAAAGCCTGGAGTTCTCGACCATACAGGATGCATTGATCGAATTATGTGCTTTTCAGTTCAGCGATCTTATTCATCTGGTATGGGCTTTTAATAAGGCATATGACGAGAACATTGCACCGCCTGATAAATGGGTGAGACAGTTCGATGAGTTCCCTCTGGATATCATAGTCCCTGCAGTAGGCGAGCTACTGGCGAAGGGTCTTATATCATCAAAAAACTTACAGAGCCTTCGGGGGAGCCTGAAGGCATAAGCATAGAGACTATCATAATGGCAGGAATTGAGAGAGGTCTGTCCTATGAAGCCATCCAGAAGATGACCATAGGTCAGGTAGTCGATTTTTGCATAGAGTATAACGAACGAAATAAAGAGAAAGAAAAACCAAAGTCACGGAAAGCCACTCGGGATGACATCCGTGACTTTTTCGGAGTGTAACAAATGGCTGGAAACA
>JAZQVQ010000106.1:0-1223 GCA_045631825.1 Eubacteriales bacterium
TTTGCTGTAAACGGCACTAAATTAGACACCCCCAAAAAATCAAATATAATTCAAGACTCTGACACGGAAAAGGCTCCTTTTATCGACCTTGTGCGAGTAGAAAATGAAATAAAATCAATAGCCAATCAGCTTGCAAGTTATAAAAATTCCGATTCAAGTATTTTAGAAGTTAAAACAACAGGCACAAGTCCTTATTTAAGAATAACGAATAAGGATAATACGGGAATATACACTTTTACTGCCGCTGAAATTGTTGCCCTTTCAAGTAACGGCAACGGACTTAGTATGAAAGGCTTTGAAACAGGCGGCAACGGTGCGATTATAGTAAACGTAGACTGTGCAAATTGGGACGTTACACAGACTCTTAAAATGCCAAGATCTTATGTATATGTAGATGGTAAACAAGTTGATCTCGCAGAAACCTTGGACTTTTCCCCAGGTAAGGTTTTATGGAATTTCATAAACACAAAACGTAGCGGAGATTCGTTGCTTAAAATTGAAACAAATCTTATGACAGGAGCTGTTATTGCACCTGACGCACATATAAACTTAGCTTTAAGCTATAACGGTACAGCAATAGGCAAGGTAGTTGAAAATAATTCAGAAACACATCGTACCGACTACGTGGGTAAAATTATTCCTACAGGTGAAGTTGGAGGGGCATATATTGATATAAATAAGGTGGATAATGAGGATGCTGAAATAAAGCTTTCCGGTGCGGAATATACACTATATTCTTGGAATGGTAATGCATGGAAAGTAGTTACGCAGAATTCATTAAATGTTATTCAAACAACGAACTCCGAAGGTATGGCTTATTTTAAGGGGTTGACATACAATATTGCATACATGTTAAAAGAAACTAAAGCACCGAATGGATATAATCTTGACGAAACACCGTATTATTTTTACTTTGAAAGCACAGATACTGTTAATTATCCTGTTATGATGCCGACGGGCTTTAAGCAATACAGTGAAAAAAATACTTTTTCACACACATTTACAAATATAGCAAAGACAATAACAGAATATGCGACTCTCAAAATAAACAAAAGCTGGAAAAACGCTAGTGGTCATACAGAAATACCGGAAAATGTCAAAATGGCTAATTTTGAGTTGTGGAGAGTTTCAAGAACAGATACAAGTTCTGCGTGGGGTAATGCAGAGAAAATATATGATAATATCATTTTGAGTTCTGAGCTTAATTGGACATGGCAGGCGGG
>JAZQVQ010000107.1:0-4354 GCA_045631825.1 Eubacteriales bacterium
GGAGTATTTGAATAACCGGAAGCACAAGGAGCTGTTGCATAAACCATTTTTCCAGCTAAAACAGGAGATGTATCGTATTCATCATCACGAGCATCTTCCTTTAAATCCTGACCCCATATGTTTTCCGAATTATTTTTCTGAAGAAGAACAGCAACTTCACCGGAAGCAAATTCATCTGCTGTTTTTGACTCGGCAGAGGTAGGCATATACATCTCATTGTCAACCGCATCAATGTTTGTTTCAAGGTAATAACAATTCACAGGTACTGTAGAGCTAATCTCACCGACTAATGCACCAACCGCACCGCCGCCTGATACATAACCTGTATTATAACAATTAGATATAAGTCTTGTGTTTGATTTTAAGCCGCAAAGACCACCAATATATTTATTACTACCTGTAACATTACCTGTATTATAACAGTTATTTATAGCACCGCTTGTGCTACCTACAAGACCACCAACATAGCTTTTACCTGAAACATAGCCTGAGTTAAAACACTTTTCGAAGGTTGCATTAACATTGCCACCAAGACCACCAACATTGCTATTGCCGTTAATTTTACCGGAGTTGCTGCAATTACTGATAGTCGATGTAAAACTCGTATCATAACCAACCATACCGCCAATATTATGGGCTGAGCCATCACTATTACCGATAGCACCAGTATTATAGCAGTTACTTATCTCAACATTACCTGCATAGCCTACCATACCCGCTACTGTATGGTCCCCTATAATTCTGCCTTCGTTTCCGCAAGATGTTATTGTTGTTCCGGAAGCGTTACCGACAATACCTGCACCATCCTGACCGGCACAGGAAATAGTGGCATAGTTATAGCATTCGGATATATTACTATCCATAGCATAACCTGCGATACCTGCTATGTACAAATGACCATAAAAATAAGAATTTTCAACACTTACGTCATAAACTTCAGCATTATCAAGATAGCCGAACAAGCCTATATAGCTTTTATCTTCGTTTGCACAATACAAGCCGCTTATTATTTTGCCGTTACCGTCAAATTCACCTGTGAATTTTGCTGATGAGTTACCTATAGGAGTCCATTTTGATAAAAGGTTTTCATTAACAAGAGTTCCTGTTGACTCGAACACTTTTTCATTAACTGTGATATCTGCAGTTAATCTTCCCTTGATATCTGTATTACCTGCATTTACAAGCTCTGCAAAGGCATATAACTGTGCCATATTGCCGATTTCATACCAACCATCAGGGTTAACCGGCAAATCTACGTTTGCATTACAGAAGGAACAATAACCGTTAACATAGGTATGCGGAACATCATATTCAAATTCGGAGTTGGAATATTCCGAAGGACATGGAGATGATATATAAACCTTTGGTCCGTTGAGAACAGGATACTCATCATAATCAGTATCAAACTCACCGGTTTTTAAATCCTGATACCAAACCTCTTCGGAATTTGCTTTTTGCAGATAATACCAAATTCTGCCTGATTCAAGCTCTTCCTGAGTAAAAGGCCTTGTTGCCAACAAGTCATCTTCTTTTGCTGATCCTGTTAAAGCATAACCGGTACCGTTCTGAACAAAGCCATCGCTATCGGTTGCGCAACCGGGAAGATAATGGCTGTTTGTTATTAAAGTATTTGTCTTACCTGCAATAGCACCAACATAGGCACCGTCAGCACCGCTGCTCGGCATTTCAATACCTTCAACCTTGCCAAGAAACAAGCAATTTTCAATAGGTGAATTCAACTCTGCAACAAGACCGCCCGCAGAATTGGAACCCTTAACGTAGCTTGTGCTATAACAATTGGTTATAGGACATCCGTTACTTTTACCCGCTATACTACCTGCATTGTAACCGAAAAAGTATGAATCCTTAACGCCTAATTCGTGAACCGAGGCACTTCCGCCAAGAGTTCTGAAAAGACCCGTATAAAAGTTTTCCACACTATGAACCGGCTGATAAAGACCCGAAATTGTTTTACCGTTACCGTCAAAATCACCGTTATAAGGCTGACTCTCGGTAGCGATACTATTCCATACACGAAAATCTTCGGTGCCATCCACTAAATTTTTATCTTCATCAAGAACACCCTCGTTAACAACAATATCGTCAACAAGCCTTGCATTGATAGTGGTGTTACCTGCATTTACAAGCTCTGCAAAGGAATATAACTGACCTGCATTTCCGATTTCATAATAGCCATCGCTATCAGAATCGGTAACAGGCTGATAACCATAACACACATTACAGAAACCATTTTCATAATAGCCTGTGCAATCTGTTGTGGATTCACAAGGCTCTGTTCCTGTTGCACCTGCAGATATAACGGATGCAGGAATCATTCCCATAACCATCATAACCGAAAGCAATATGCCCAACAGTTTTTTTGTTTTGGTAGTTTTCATCTGAATCGCTCCTTGTAGGCAAACTAATCCTATTTTTACAAATATAATTTTAACATACGAATTTTCAAAATACTACTACACTAAAGTATAGTTTTTTGCCCTAAAACAGCTATTTAAGACAGTTTTTTTGCTAAAGCAACAAGCCGACTGATTTCTCAGCCGACTTGTTGTTTTTATATTTGGAAAGAATTGAATTTTGTTTAGCTTATAAACTATTTGTTAATTATTATCAGCCCGCAGGACCTGCGCCACCGCCACTTTCCCAATCATTGGGAGAGCCTGTGTCATTGGGGTCTTCGTACCAATACCATGTTTCCTGATATTCGTTACAGTCATTACAGTAGCGAACATAGAGCTTTTCTCCGTATCCGTATTCTTCATACCAATGGTCTTCTACGAATATCCATTCTCCCCAACTGTGCCAGGTGGGTTCAATGAATTCAACCTCGCCTTGGTAATCGCCACAGTTATCGCACTGTGTATATGTGCCTTTAATACCTTGTTCAGTACATGTAGGAGCTTTACCACCAGCATAGGTATTGTAGTTATGACCCAAAGCAGGGATTACTTCTCTTTCATATACAACATAACCGCATGCTGTACAGTATGTACTGTCACGAAGACCGTTCTTTTCGCAGGTGGCTGCGTAGCCCTTGTAAACATCAAGGCTATGCTCACCTGTGCATTCAGCTGGATGAACTGTTACATACTTGTAGCCGTGCTCACCTGAATCGCCATCGCAGAAGTATTCATCGCCATCCCATGTTATCATTCCAATGGTAAATCCACCCTTAGTCTTGCTATACTCTGTTACCATTGCCTTTGGATGATATGAATAGAAGTACATATTAGTTGATCTTATAGCTGCAATATTACCCTTACCAACGAATGTACCACCAAAGCTCATAAAGTCAGCAACAGAATAGATACCGTACTTTGTACCTTCAACAGTTACCTTTGATGTGATATCAGCATACATACTACCTGCATTGTAGATACCGTATGTACCAGTTGCATTAAGAACTGCGCCATTGTTGAAGTGCATACTGTATGTGCTACCTGAGTTAGCAGTTACACCGATTGCTTCACCATCTGAGGTTTCGGGAGTTGCTTCAACATTAACAGTTACATAGTCGATACTGTAAAGTCCGTTGATACCGATTGCACCGTCACCCATAACATCAATATTAAGTGTGCCTGTACCACTTATGTAGAAGTAACCGGTAATATCCATACCCTTAACGTCATTGCCATAAAGTGAGATAGTATTTTCACCGTTAACCTCAACATCAAGAGAATAATATGTTGTTCTGATACCTTCCTCACCTGTAATTGTAGCATTGTTGAGAACGAGTGTAAGGTTGCCGTTATCATCAATTACTGTCGCAGTACCATCACCACATTGAACAACGGGTTCAGATTTAGAAACTCTCTGACCGCCTACCCAGATATCGTAGTGGTCTGCCTTTTCCCATACTGCAGTAAGAACAATTGCAGTTGTAACGCTGATGTATTCATCGCCATAATACTTTGTTCCGTCTGCATCTTGCCAGTAAAGGAAATTGTAACCTTCACGGTATGGTTTATCGGTAGATATTCTTGCAATGTCACCGTATTCGTACATTTCAGGATAAGGTACATAAACATTGTTATCATCTGTACCACTATCGTATGTTACGCTATATTCACCAATCCAGATAACATAAAGCTCGATACCGTCAGCATCTGCTGTAATTTCATCACCAGGGAAGAACAATCTTTCTTCGTGGTAATCGCCGTGAACATAGTTCGGGTCGGTGTAGAAGTATCTGCATACATAACCCTCTCTTGTTGGCATTTCTAAATCTTCAGGAATCGTGAAGAATGATGCACCTGCTTCTGCAAGAGTCTGTGTATAGATTACTGTATCTGTACCGTCATTTGCATAGATAGTAAGCTTAACATCATCTGCTTTT
>JAZQVQ010000108.1:0-5279 GCA_045631825.1 Eubacteriales bacterium
TTTGCAAAACCGCCGCTACCAATCAAAATCAAATCTTGATTTTCTGCGCACAAATGATATTTTCCGTTTGTATGAGTAATCAAATACAAATCCTTTTGTACAACCCTATTTAATTCTTCAAATGTATTATAAGAATGTTCGGCGGCATCGACTTGTGACAATCCTTTGTCTTGCATAATATATTCTTTGCTAAGAATCAAGTTTAAAAAGGTGTCAAATCTTCCGCTATTTATAAGATCTGCTAACTTATCGTATGTATAAGCCCACCTTGAAGGAAAGCCTTGTCGGTAAACATCGCTATACCCGAAATGCTGGTTAAAGAAACTAACTAATTTGGGTCCGGATTTATATGAGTAATAACTTTCAATATCACCGCAGAATATTTTCGATATTATTTGTAAAGTATCTTCCGAAATCATATTTTCACCTGCATTTTATTTGCATTCCTTTAATTTCTTTAAGTATGCCGTTCTGGATTTGCGGCGATTGCGTTCTTTTTTGCATTCGGGATCATCACAGTATTTTTGACGATTTCCGTTTTTGAAGAAGATCTTACCGCAACTTTCGCAAATGCCGAGCGGAGTCTTGCCACCATCCTCTTTGGTTGGCACTTCAGGTTGAGTAGCAACAAACCTTGCCAAAGCATAATAGGCTGCATCGAACACACTTGTAAATCCGGGGAGAATCTTCATCTCTCCAACGTCATCGAGTGTTAATTCCAATGGGAACTTCGGCAATTTCGATAAGAAGTTATCCAGCCTATAAAGGAGCTGTATTTCGGTTAATGAAGCTATATCCGCATACTCCTGAACACGTTTGTTTTGGGGTAACGCTCTGGACGACTCAAGGTCGTTTTTTACGTTATAAAAATGAAGCAGGATTTCAGTATCTTCATATAAGCGTTTTAGATCGGCTATTATTTTATCAAGCTTAAATTCACAGCCGTTCAGAACATTTACCAACACATCCCAACGATCCTTATCTTGAAGTTGGGCGTAATCGTATTCTGGGATGTTTATGGCCTGCGTACAATACGGGAAAGAGTTTTCTTTGCACCATGTAATTATGTGATGGCAGGCCTCCCACTCATCGACATTTTTAATTTTAAGATAAAGATTGCAAAGGGATAAAAGCAGCTTTTGCCCATCCAATCCATATCCTTCTTGCCACTCGGGAAGTTGTCCCTCTTCCAAAAGGGCACATATAATAGTTTCTCCGCCGCGATGATCCACCTCATATTTGGTGAACTTCGCGGTGATTTTTTTATTCTCGTTTAGGCTCCCTAAATCAAATATTGAAAGACGATCCATATTGCACCTCTATTCTTACCGATAGACTTCACTCTATACATATCGTTTGACCGTTAGAAAATTGCTTACGGTAATATTATAGCGTATAATTAAATCAAATACAAGAGCAAATTACAAAATGCTTTGTATGCGTTCCTTGACAACTGAATCCCACCCACGCAGATATACTGCCGGCACCGTGCCACGATGGCAATACCGGAGCGCAGGTCGGCAGCCGAACAACCAAAGGAGAGACGACTTGGTTCTGCGATGCAGGTGGACGAAACCAATACTAAAGGAAGGAGTTAAATCAGTATGGAAAAATCAACAATGAGCGTTCAGGAGTTATCCGCTCACATGGGCATCAGTCTCCCAAAGGCATACGACCTTGTAAAGGAACCGGGATTTCCCACGCTCCGTATCGGCACTCGCATCTTGATTCCGGTTGAAGGTTTTAAGGCTTGGCTCCGATCAAAATCCGAAAGCGGTGATAACTGATGAAAACAAATATCACCGTGTATTATTCCGATGTGTGCGGCACCCCACAAAACTGTCAGTATTCCCATAAGGGAACGGCAACTACTCCCGAAGAACTGAAACGCTGTATGGCTTGGGACCACGTATTCATCCGTTTCAACGGGAACTATCGAAACAGCAAAAACTTTGAAGAAGCCGTTACCGCTGTCTTTGATTGCGATAACGATTTCACGGAGGATGCTGCGAGGTGGATCTCCCCGGAGGATATCGCACGGCTGTTTCCCGATGTTTCGTGTGTGGTCAGCACCAGCAGACACCATATGAAACAGAAAGGAAGCAAATCACCACGCCCCAGATTTCACGTCATCTTTGAAATCGAACCTATTACAGATCCTGCGGAATATACCGCTTTTATGAAGTCGGTACAGCAGATGTATCCCTTTTTCGATGATAACGCTCTGGATGCCGCCAGGTTCTTTTTCGGCAATCCCGACACCGAGGTTACATTCTTTGAAGGTAACACTACCTTAACCGCATTCATTGAAGAAGCGGTTGCGGAGAGGGCGTTTGCCGAGTTGAGCGAAACCATTTCTGAAGGCAGCCGTAATAACACAATGTCCCTTTTCGCAGGTAAGTTACTTAAACGGCTCGGAGATACGGATGAGGCTCACACAAAATATCTTGAACGAGCCGAATCTTGTACACCTCCTTTGGAGGACGGTGAGCTTGAAACCATATGGCAGAGTGCCAGAAAGTTTTATAAAAAGGTATGCTCTCAACCGGGATACGTTGTTCCCGAGGAGTACAACGCTCCCTCCCCGATAAAGTGGGAAATACCGATACCTTTTGAAAAAGCCAATCTGCCGTCTTTCCCGACAGAGGCTTTGCCGAAGGTTGTCCATGACTATGTAACGGCGGTAGCGGAAAGCACACAGACTCCCGTGGATATGAGTGCCTCGGCGGCACTTGCCATTCTCGCTCTTTGCGAACAAGGCAAATTTCGCATTCGTGGCAAAGCGGATTGGACAGAACCGCTGAATTTGTTTGTGGTTGTGGTCGCAGAGCCCTCGGAAAGAAAGAGTGCCGTTATCAGCCTGATGACCCGTCCCGTGAATGCCTTTGAAGCGGATTATAACCGACAGAACGCAGCCGAACTTGAAACAAGCAAAATGAATAAGAGAATCTTGGAACGTCGGCAACGAGCCTTGGAGGACAAAGCCGCCAAAGGTAAAGCCGAGGATGGTGAACTGGAACAGCTGGCACAGCAGCTTGCCACATATAAAGAAAGGACACCTCTTCGATTATATGTAGATGACGTTACCACGGAGAAGCTGACCGCTGTTTTGGCAGACGGTGGCGGTAAGGCAGCCATCGTATCAGCCGAGGGTGGTATCTTCGATATGCTCTCTGGTATCTACAGCAAAAATGTCAATATTGACGTTATGCTCAAAGGTCACTCCGGCGACAGTATCCGTGTGGACCGTATCGGCAGAAACAGCGAAAGTATTATGAATCCCGCGCTGACGGTTCTGCTTACGGTGCAACCGAATGTGCTGTCGGGAATGATGCAGAACGGTACATTCCGCGGCAGAGGTCTTACGGCAAGATTTCTCTATTGTATGCCCAAATCCATAGTCGGCAACCGTAGATACAGAACCGAACCGATTTCGGCAGATATAGCAAGACAGTACGATCTGCTTGTTCAAAATCTCTTGGAAGAAGAACAAGGTGAATTTCCCGAAGAGATAACCTTAACCTCGGAAGCGGATGAAATGCTTGAAGCCTTTTCCTATGAGGTGGAATCCAAACTGAAGACCGAATATGCGGATATGGCAGATTGGGCAGGTAAGCTTGTCGGTGCAGTTCTTCGTATTGCAGGTGTTTTATGCCGAGCCTCAGTTTACCGCAGTAACGGATTTCTGGAATCTGCCGACCCCCTGGTGGTGGATGAAACCACAATGGCAAATGCTATTACAATCGGAAGGTATTATACAGAGCATTCCTCGGCGGCATTCTCCCTTATGGGAGCAGATGCCCTGGTAAAGCAAAGTGAGTATATGCTGGATGCCATTTGCAAAAGCGGTCTTACAGAATTTACCCGCCGTGACATTATGCGACTATGCCGCAGTTTCAAAACAGCCGATGAAGTACAGCCGGTACTAAATCATTTGACCGAGTACGGATACATTGCCCCAAAAACGAGCGATGTCCAATCCGGTAAAGGCAGACCCACGGGTCAAGCCTATCTTGTCAATCCTTACCTTTATGAAAAAGTGTCTTAACGAGTTTTGTCCTTTATGTCCCTTTGTCCCAAAGGTATGGGAATAAAGAAAAATATAGAAAAAGTAATCGTTAAACTACTGCTTTCTATATACGGATGCTTACCCCCACACCTACGCTTACGGACAACGTGACAAAAAAGACACAAATATGGAAAGGAGAAAAGGATATGGCAGACATTGATGAAAAGCGGCTCACTATCAAAAAGGTCATACCGCTTAAAGAAGGAAGTGTCACCATCGCATACAGCAATTACGCCTGCGATAAAAGGTGGCATTTCATATATGAAAATCAGAGTAAAACATTTGACAACTTCAGCCAAATTTTCGAATATTGCAACGCCAAGTTCAAGAACCCCTTCGGTGGAGTCTTATAGTGCGTTGTTCTGATATATGTGACAAAAAAGGACAAAAGGAAATAACAACGAAAGGAGATGTAAGTATGTATAAAACTAAAAAGGACTATGCCCAGGACAAACTCTGCCGTGAAATCGGCAATGGGTGTCGTATTCTTCGCGTTGACGGAGAGCGATGCATTTACCGAGACTTCGGCAACGGATTTAATGTAGAGGTCAGCGGAACACACACCACGAGTGAGCGCAAGACCGCCACGATTTATCTGTGGTACAACGCTCGTACCATTGCCAAGATTGTGTCCGACGTCAAACGTGATGATATCGGCAAGGTTGTAGATGAGCTTTACAATCTCACCTGCGAACTTTTGGCAGACGGAGAGCTGTGCGAAGAAAAAATCAGAGAGCTTCGCCGTACTCGGTCGCTGTAAATAATTTTTAGGGGGTAGGGGGGGCAAAATCTCCAGGACTCTTTTTCCGTACAGCGGTCGAGGGCTCTCACGCAAAAAAATCGGAATTCAAAGGGGGAATATGGCCCCCCTTTCAAAAAAGCCATACAATATCATACAAAAAGGAGTAATTTTGCAATGAATAACACCAAAACCTACAGCGAACATCTCGCAAAACTTAACGCTTTAAGAGACGAACTTCTCGGTATTAAGCGTGATCCTACCGCAGAAGAGCGCAAAATTGAAGCAGAATATGCGGCAGCCTTCAAGGATATGCTTCACACCGGTATGCCCCAAAAAGCACTCAGAAGAGGTAGTGCCGGCGCAGGCAACTTTATCGTTCCCGATACTTTTGAGAAGAAAATCGTAAAAGCTCTTACCGAAAGGAGCCTTCTTCGTAAGCTTGGCACGGTACTGAAAACCAATTCCACT
>JAZQVQ010000109.1:0-4613 GCA_045631825.1 Eubacteriales bacterium
CGAAAATTTGATTGCTTTCGTTAAAAATCTCTTCAATGATTGGTGTAATCTCTTTCTTTTTACGCATATACGATGTATTCTCATTAGCATTTCTGAGTATGTGATTATAATAACTGCCTTTTGCGACTTTCAAAGCTTGACAAAGCAGATTGATGGAGTAAGTGCCTGATAGGTCTTTAATGACCTGATATCGATCGTGCAAGGGTGCGCTGACGGGGCAGGGGGATAACTGCAATACTTCTACCATCTTTTCTAATGTTTCGCAACGCTGCCGTAGTATCCGAAAGTCCGACATGTTGATAGCTTTGCTTTTCTTTTTGTTATTGGATTTTGTCCACTCATAAATGGTGCTTTTAGCGATGCCGGTGTCTTCACAAATACTAGCTACTTTTTCCCCAGAGCGATAGCGCTGCAGGATTTCGTTTTTCTGTTCCTCAGTATAAATTTTCTTCATAATATAAACCTCCTTAACTTTGTGCGGGTAAAAAGTAAACTTACCCATCATTATTGTACAAAGTTTTGGATAGCAAGTGAACACACTAGGACCGTTACAGTAACGGTGGGACAATGAGTTTTGTGATATTATTTTGTTTTTGATATAACCGAACATATCAAAACAGATAATCTGAAGAAGTAGGCTGGCTCGATAAATAACATCCATAAAGGGCATCAAATATCGCAAACGCAGAACTTATTTACGCATAACGTTAAAAACGGCAGGGAGTTTTTTCTCTCTGCCGTTTTTCTTTTTGCCCAAAACTTATTTTACTTCGATTTTACACTGGTTTGCTTACGGATTTTACTACTAAAATTTACAATATAGGCGTACTCAAGAGAAAAGTGCAAAAAATAAATGTCAAAGGAGACATAGAAAATGAAAAAGATTATTAGTTTACTCACAGTAGCAATGTTGCTTGTATGTGCGCTTACCGGTTGTGGCGGTAACAAAGAAGCTGTAGCAACAGACGGATCCACATCAATGAACAAAGTTATCGGTGCTCTGGGTGAAGCCTTTGAAGCAGACACCGGCATTACCGTAACCTACAACGCTACCGGCTCCGGCGCAGGCATTCAGGCAGTTCAGGAAGGTAGATGCGACATCGGACTTTCTAGCCGTGACCTCAAGGATGAGGAAAAAGCAAAGGGACTTGAAGGAACTGTCCTCGCCTATGACGGCATCGCAATCATTGTAAATCCCCACAACCCTGTTTCTGATCTCGATGTTGAAACCATCGCTAAGATCTATACCGGCGAAATCAAGAATTGGAAAGAGGTTGACGGCAACGATGCAGAAATCGTACTCATCGGTCGTGAAGCAGGTAGCGGTACAAGAGATGGTTTTGAGTCCATCACTGATACAGAAGACAAGTGCAAATACCGTCAGGAACTGACCTCCACCGGCGACGTTATTACCACCGTTGCAAGCAACCCTGCGGCAATCGGTTATGCTTCTCTCGCTTCTGTTAAGGATACCGTAAAGGCACTTACCGTAGGCGGTGTTGTTGCAAGCGAAGAAACTATCAAGGACGGCAGTTATGTAGTGCAGCGCCCCTTCGTTCTCGTAACCAAGAAGGATGCTAAGCTTACCGAGAGCGCACAGAAGTTCTTCGATTACATTACTTCCGAAGCAGCAAACGAAATCATCAGCAGCGCAGGTGTCGTTCCTGCAAACTAAGGATTCAAAGCGACGGTGCGCAAGGTGCCGCCGCTATTCCCATTGAGGTTAGAATATGAAGAAGAATAAATTATTTGAGAATATCGTACACGGCATATTCCTCATACTCGGTTTAATAACCGTAGGCTGTGTTCTGCTCATTACGGTATATCTGATTATATCGGGTATTCCTGCAATTCGGGAAATCGGACTTTTCAATTTCCTTTTTGGTAAAGAGTGGGCATCCACCGCCGCCGAGCCTAAATACGGAATATTGCCTTTTATACTGACAAGCGTGTACGGAACGGCGGGCGCAATATTGATTGGTGTGCCGATCGGATTCTTTACCACCGTTTATCTTTCAAAGGTAGCAAATAAAAAGGTACGTGCCGTTATTGAAGCCGCAGTCAACCTGCTTGCAGGTATTCCTTCAGTTGTATATGGTCTTGTTGGTATGCTCGTGCTTATGCCGGCAATCCGTGAGATTTTCAACGTACCGGACGGAGCAAGCTTGCTTGCCGCTATTATCGTACTTGCGATAATGATACTGCCGAACATTATTAAGGTGTCTATCACAGCACTTGATGCCGTTCCGAAAGAGTATGAGGATGCATCCCTCGCACTCGGTGCAACACCGACAGAAACTTTTTTCAAAGTATCAGTGCCTGCCGCAAAAAGCGGCATTGCCGCCGCCGTTGTGCTTGGTGTCGGTCGTGCCATCGGTGAAGCAATGGCGGTTATGATGGTTGCGGGTAACGTGGCGAATATGCCCTCGCTCTTTGAGAGTGTCCGTTTCCTTACCACAGCCGTTGCAAGTGAAATGGCATACTCGAGCCCCGGAAGCCTACAGAGAAATGCGCTGTTTTCCATCGCACTTGTACTGTTCCTGTTTATTATGCTGATTAACGCTACGCTGAATTTCTTCTTGAAGCGTGATAAGGAGAAATAAGATGAATAAAAAACGAAAATTTTATATCGGCTTTATGCGTGGCGCAATGATTGTTTGTACCGCACTCACAGCAGCGCTTGTGTTGTTCCTTATGGGGTATGTGCTAATAAACGGCATACCGAATATCTCTTGGGAACTGCTATCCACCAAGCCGAGCTACTTAACTGAGAGAATCGGTATTTTACCCGATATTCTGAACACGGTTTATATCGTACTGGCTACACTTGTTATCGTACTGCCTCTCGGTGTAGGTGCGGCGATATACCTTACCGAATATGCTAAAAACAAAAGAATAGTGGCTATGATCGAATACGCCGCTGAAACACTTTCGGGTATTCCGTCTATTATTTACGGTCTTGTGGGTATGCTGCTTTTTTCCAACAACTTTGGAACGAGCTTGCTTGCCGGTGCGCTGACGCTGGTTATTATGAATCTTCCTACCGTAATGAGAACCACCCAGGAGAGTTTGAAAACGGTTCCGCAGAGCTACCGCGAAGGGGCTTTGGGTTTGGGAGCGGGCAAATGGCGTGTGATCCGCACCGTCGTTCTCCCCGGATGTGTGGACGGTGTTATCACAGGTTGTATCCTCTCGGTCGGACGTATCCTCGGTGAGTCGGCTGCACTCCTGTTTACCGCAGGCTTTGCCCACGCACTCAATGGCATTTTTACGGGACTGACTTCTCCCGGTGCAACCTTGACCGTTGCCCTTTACGTCTACGCCAAAGAAGAAGGCGAATTCGGCGTTGCCTTCGCCATTGCCGCAATTTTGATGATACTGACACTACTGATCAATCTATCTGCCACGTTGGTGGGCAAATACTTCGCTAAAAGGAGAAACGTATGAGTGAAATAATGACAGCTAAAGACTTATGTCTTTGGTACGGCGACAATAAAGCCTTAAAAGATATAAACATTGCCATTCCCGAAAAGAGCATCACGGCGCTGATCGGCCCTTCGGGATGCGGAAAATCCACTTTTCTGAAAACCCTTAACCGTATGAATGACCTTATCCCGATTGTAAAAATCACGGGCGAGGTTTGCTATAACGGTCGCAACATATTCGATAAAGATGTGGATGTAAGCGAGCTTCGCCGTGACGTTGGTATGGTGTTCCAAAAACCAAATCCCTTCCCGATGAGCATTTACGATAATATTGCTTATGGTCCTCGTACACACGGTATCACAAGCAAGGTGAAACTTGATGAAATCGTAGAGCAGGCGCTTCGTGATGCGGCTATTTGGGACGAGGTAAAGGACAGACTTAAAAAGAATGCGCTTGGTCTTTCGGGCGGTCAGCAACAGCGTTTGTGTATTGCCCGTGCGCTTGCAGTTGAACCTAAAGTATTACTAATGGATGAGCCGACTTCGGCGCTCGATCCTATCTCCACCTCCCGAATTGAGGAACTTGCATTGCAATTAAAGGAAAAAAATACTATAATTATAGTGACTCATAATATGCAGCAGGCAGTTCGTATCTCGGATAATACGGCATTCTTCCTTCTTGGAGAGTTAGTGGAATTCGGCGAAACCGAGAAATTATTCTCGCAGCCGAAGGATAAACGCACCGAGGATTACATTACAGGAAGGTTTGGTTGATATTATGAGAAGCAGATTTGATGAGCAATTAGTTACGCTGAATAAAAAGATGATTGAAATGGGCGCTGAATGTGAAAGCATTATTGCCCTGTCAGCAAAGGCACTTTTAGAAGGCAACACCGCAGGCGCACGAAAGGCAAAAGAACAGGGGTCTAAAATCGACCAAATGGAGCGTGAAATCGAATCCATTTGCCTTAAATTATTGCTTCAGCAACAGCCCGTAGCAAAAGACCTTCGTGTGATTTCCGCTGCCCTTAAAATGATTACCGATATGGAAAGAATCGGCGATCAGGCAGAGGATATTGCCGAGATCATTACCTTCCTTGACGGCAGAACCGGCGAGGAATGCCACGATATTCGCCTTATGGCAGAAGCTACCATTAAAATGGTGACAGACAGTATTGATGCCTATGT
>JAZQVQ010000110.1:0-3419 GCA_045631825.1 Eubacteriales bacterium
GAACAACAGGCGGATTTGCTGATGCAGAATGTAATGGGTTGGGAGAACTCAACCCTGCAACGCATCGGTAAAAGAATTAAAAAGTACGGCAAACTTTCTTTGGCTGATGTCAAGAGCATAAACAACATTGCAGCGGTCAAACATGATATGGATGCCATAACAAAAGAACTTGCAAAGGTTACAGGATACAACATAGCACAAATAGAAAAAATGTATGGTGAATTGCTTGAAGAACAACACCTTGCAAATCAACCGTTGTATGATTACAGGGGTAAGAAGTTTGTACCGTTTGCGGAGAATAGGGAACTACAGGCGATTGCCCGAGCTTACGCAAAGACCACAGGCGAAACGATGATAAACCTTGCAAAGACAAAGGCATTGTGTATTTTGGGTGCAAGTGGTAAGCCGATAGGTATGCAGAAATATTACACCGACGTTCTCGACAAAGCGGTTATGCAAGTTACATCAGGATCAACGGACTTTCACACGGCTATGAGGGATAGCATTATAGAATTAGGCGGTAGCGGCGTTCGTGTTGATTATGGCGGTGGAGTTACACGCAGACTTGATACAGTTGTAAGGCAGAATTTGTTATGGGGTGCAAAACAGGCATCCGTTGAGTATAATGAAATGATAGGCGAAGAATTAGGGTGCGACGGCTATGAGGTAGATTGGCACTCAAATCCTCGTCCTTCACACGAATTTATGCAGGGTAAACAGTTTGTTGTTGGCAAGGCAAGAACTATAAACGGAGTACATTTTGATAGTTTTGACGAAGCAAACGAGCGATTGCAAGACTATGGATGCCTCCACTATAAAACGCCTATTATTTGCGGTATTTCCGAGCCTCGATATTCACCCGAAGAATTAAAGCGGTTGAATGAGCAGAACGCAAAAACATACATCATTGACGGCAAGGAATATTCGGGGTATGAGGTTACACAGATGCAGAGGCGGTTGGAAAGCTCTGTAAGGAACGAAAAAACTACAAGGGATTTAGCAAAGGCGAGTGGCGACAATGCACTTGTAAAGCGTTGTAATGAGCGTATAAAGGCATTACAAGGCAAGTATGCGGAAATATCCGAAATAACCAAAATCCCCGAAGATAAAAAGCGAATGAGCATACCGAGAAAACCAAAAACCTAACATCCCCCTGCCCTAAAAAGCAGGGGATATTTTTTTGAGAAATTTGCGAAAAGGGGTTGACAATGCTATTTCTATATGTTATAGTATTTATAGAAATTCAAGAAATGAGGGTTGAACAATGTATCATATAGCAAGTTGCAGTTTTGGTAAAGATAGCCTTGCAATGATTTTACGGCTGATTGAAGAAAATAAACCACTTGACGAGGTTGTTTTTTACGATACAGGAATGGAATTTGAAGCCATTTACAAGGTAAGAGATAAGATGTTGCCTTTATTGGCTGAAAAAGGTATCAAATACACCGAATTAAAACCCGATAGACCATTTATGTATGATATGCTTGAAAAACCGATAGAGAGCAAGCAAAAGGGCAAACATAACGGCTATGGTTGGTGCGGTGGTGTTTGCAGATGGGGTACAATGTTTAAGCAAAAGGCACTTGATGAATATGCCGAAAAGAAAAATGCTGTTGTTTACATTGGTATTGCTTATGATGAGCCAAACCGATTGGCAAAAGAAATAAAGCCATATAAGACACACCCTCTTGTTGATTGGCAAATGACAGAGGGCGATTGTTTGACATATTGTTATAGCAATGGTTTTGATTGGGTTGAAAATGGAATTGATTTGTATTCTATTCTTGACCGAGTTTCTTGTTGGTGTTGTTGCAACAAAAACAAAAAGGAACTTTACAATATTTGGCGGTATCTTTCGCAGTATTGGGAACGGCTGAAAGAATTACAAAGCAAGATTGACAGACCTATGAAAAAGTTTCAAAACAAGCAATATGGCTTTTATGGTAATGTGTTTGATATGGAAAAAGTATTCAAAGAAAGTGAGGTAAAACAAAATGAAAATGCTAACAGTAGTATTCAATGATGATAAAGAATATGAGCAACTCAAAAAAGATGCTTATAAACACGAAATGAACATATCATCATATATCCGCTACCTCGTAGCAAAGGAAAGGAAGGAGAGGGAGAAATGAAAAGTTATGAGCAAATTTTTGACGAAAATGGCAAGTATAGACTTGATGAAAATTACACCGAGATTTTAAAACTTGACAAGATGCTGACCGATGCGAATATTCCACACACTCTTGATAGATTTCTTGACGGTTGGCAGATTATTTATCCAAGCGAAGAAAAAAGAGTTGCAGATGCAATTCAGCATTATGGCAGTTATGGTAGTTCAAAAAACCTACTTGAAATTATGGGGTTGGTTAAACCTGAAGAAACAAGCGATAGTGTTTTAGGGCATTTAACAGCCGATGATGTGTTTGATCGAATGAGTGAACATTATCATCGCACACCCCAAAATGATGAGGTGAGGGAATGATAAGCAATAAGAAAGTAGTTGAATGTGCAAAAGTTATTGCCGAGTATTGCAAGGAACAAGGAAGTTGCCAAAATTGCATTTTCCGTTTGTTTGGTTGTGAGAGTTGGCATTGTGCGATAGGTGCTTTTGAAATCCGCACAGTATTGGATAACATTGAGGCAAAAAAGAAGAATGGCGGTTATATTTGACGCCTATTGACAAACAAAAATAAATATGCTATAATGTAAGAGTAGAATTGTAATGTTCTACTCTTATTCTATTTTTAGTCGGTTGATTAGACTTAAAACAGTCAAGCGAAGTGCAAAGATACTCACTTAAAAAGGACTTAAACGCAGGAGGTAATTATGGCAATTACAGTAAAGTATTTGGAAGATTTAGGCGTGGAAAAGGAAGTCGCTGAAAAAATCTTCGCAGAAAGAAGCAAGGAAATTGAAGCCGATAAGGCAAAGAGAGAGAAACTTGAAACAGAGTTGAAAGAAAAGACAGAGAGCCTTGACAATCTTTCAAAAGAGTTTGAAGATTTGAAAGCAAACAATGCAAGTGCAGAAGAATACAAGTCAAAGTATGAAGCACTTGTTGCTGACAATGAGGCGAAAGCAAAACAGGCAGAGGCTGACAGGATTTTGGCTGAAAAGACCGAAAACATCAATAAGAGATTTGAAGCCGTTGTTGGTGAAAAGACATTTAGCCACAATGCAATCAAGGCTGATTATCTTAAAAAATTCGGTGAAGCCATTGAGTTGGAAGATAACAAGTCTTTGTCTGACGAGCAGATTTTCCACAATCTCATAAAAGACGATGCCACCGCATTTACAGGCGTTACAGCCGTTAGGTTGCAGGGGGGCAGACCGATTAGAACAAGTGGCAAAACCAAAGAAGAAATTATGGCAATTCGAGATCCTGCTGTCCGTCAGGCTGAGATTGCCAAAAACCCGGA
>JAZQVQ010000111.1:0-16470 GCA_045631825.1 Eubacteriales bacterium
TTATCCGCTGCCGCTGAGACGGGGATTGCTGCCTGCGTCCCGATTACCATTGCTAATGCAAGTACAACCGAGCCGACTTTCTTTAGCCATTTGAGATACATTTTGATTTCCTCCGTTTTAAATGTTTTTATGTAAATAAAATTACATCAGATTTATTGTGCGTTTTTCTTTTTTTCAGTTTTATAGAAACGCCACCATTTACTTTTGCTCGTTAGAGTGGATTTTTCTTTATATTCTTCACCTCGCAGATAAGAAAGAAGCTTTTTCTTTGCTACTTTGTTTTCAGTTTCTGCAGGTGCATCCATAAAGAGTTTTAACAATTCATTCCATTCTTCAATAGAAGCAAGACCACTTGGAACCCGCTGTTCAAGAGAATGTGCAAGTTTTACTTTTCTTTCGGGTGATAAATTTTTCAATTGTTCTGCATTCTCACACTTAGTAACAGTAAGTATTGCGTTGAGTAATTCCATGAGTCCTCCATCTATCCTCGACAACGACAGGGATATTATTGTGTATTGATTATCTTCATTATTCTGCCATATAGATTATCAAGCAACATTTGTGTTTTATCTCTATCATCCCATATCACATAATCAATCGCATATGCGATAACAGAATAAATAAATGTTTCCGCTTGAAGAGTGCTACACCCAAAAATTTCAATAATTTTTTCTGCATACTTTTCATACCACAATCTAAAATCGTGAGCTTTTTCTCTCATACGATCACCAAATACCGGACTTGTAGTAATCTGAATTGCCAAACGAAGCTCGTACTTGTATTTTTCAATCTCGTCAAGCAAGGTTTCAAAATATTTTGGAATATCATTAAAATGTGAAAAAGTAAAATCTAAAAGAGCATCTACAACTTTCGACATTCCATATTTCCCGGCACTTATCCATATGTCGTCTTTGTTTTCAAACCAATAGTAAAGGCTGCTTTGTGCAAGTTTTGTTTCCTTACAAAGTTCCCCTATTGATGCATTACCCAATCCGGTTTTTAATAGGTAGTCCCATGTTGTAACAATAATTGCTTTTTTCTTGTCGGACATTTCATAACTGTCCATACTAATTCAACCCTTTCTTTTTGTACTTGTCGCCACATTTGCTGTGATGTAATGCTCGTTACAAGTGGTGGCAAAAAAATATGCCTGCAACATAATCGAAATTATGTGTTAAGGCGATTTCCACATAGTCGAAATTATGTGGGATGATATATATCAACTACATATCATTAGCTTGAATAGTTTACCACAAAAAGGAGTGTTTGTCAATGATTTTACCTATATTTATAAAAAAATCGTCATTGTGTAAAAAAATAGACATAACAAATCAGACCGGTTAAACAAAATTCACATTGCCCGGTCTTAAAGTCATGCCTTGATTATCTCCATTTAGGATAAATACTCTTTATTTTTTTAATTCCAATCGTAAAAATACCAATTGCCTGCAACATAATTTCGATTATGTGGTTTTTTTATTTATAGCCGTAAAAGTCCCAATTTTTGAATTTGACGACGATGGACCTCGCCGGTTTCCATTGTGTAAATGCGTGTTGTATTGACACTTGAGTGTCCAAGAATATCGGCAAGACGAACAATATCTTTTTGAAGAGAATAATACGTTCTGGCAAACAGATGGCGGAGATTGTGCGGAAACACCTTATTTTTATCTACTCCGGCACTTTCACATAACGCCTTCATCATTTTCCATATTGTACTTCTATCAAGTGGTTTACCTGTTCTTGTAACAAACACAGGACCACTTGTTATTTTTTGCCTTTTTGCATATTCCGTTAGCATTTTGCAAAGATCTTTTGGCAAAATAACAACTCTCATCTTACCTTTGCAATTTATAGTTGCTCTTCGAACTTTCACAGCATCAATAGTGATTGACGAAAGCTCTGATACTCTTATGCCACTACTACAAATTGTCTGCATTAGATAATATAGTCGTTCATTCTTTTTATCTTTAGCAGCTTTGAGCAAACGTTCATACTCTACTTTGGTAAGTTCCTTATCCTTACTTGCAAATATCTGTTTTTGTATTTTTAGCATCTTAACCTTCAGAGAATGCCATTCATTATACTCAAAGAAACTGTTAAGTGATGAAAGTACAGAATTAACAGATGCAGGAGCATAGTTCAGTATTAAATGCTCCTTATATCGTAGCACAGCAAGTTTATCCAGCTCACAACCTGAAAGCCATACAAAAAACGCTGTTACATCACGCATATACTTTTCGAGTGTAGCTGAGGATTTTTCTTCCTCAATAAGATAATGTTTGAATTTTTCAATAAGCTCTATTGTTATTGTCATATTAACAACTCCTTTTTCTTATTTGATACTTATATTTTACCACTATCGATAAAATATATAAGAGTTGTCAATGATTTCTCTATTTTAACATATTTTTGTTTAATGTTTAATTTTCAAACTTTAGGCATTACTTATATTGAGCACATTTATAACCTCTATTTGTTTTCTGTTTGCATAATCAATAGTATTTTTTGTTCCACTTTTTTGACCATTAAATACAGCAATAACAAGATTAGATCTATCAACCATCCATTCATTTCTAACTTGATAACATCCGGCAAAATAGTGGTTATTGATTTCCTTTACTAAATCAGCATTTTTAATTATTTTTGAAAATTTCATTTTATCCACGATACTGCGTCTATTATCAAATCCCGGATGTGGTAATGCACATATTAAATGCAAATTTTCATTTCTTTTCTTTCTGTCTAAAACTATCTCTGCTGCCCATATGTCAGTCCCCATTGCCATTCCTGTTATAAAAGTCACAAAGCCTTTTGAAATTGCATCATCTATCGCTTTTTCAAGCAAAGGCTTTATTTCTTTTTCACCGAGTTTCATTTTATCCGGTCTATGTCCGGTAAAACAACATCTATATTTTCTTTTTTCTTCTTCGCTCATAAGAACGCACCTCCTTAATTCTCCGTCAATATGATTAAATACTTGAATTCGGGCAAAAATAAATGTCGTTAAGTACATTACTTAATGACTAATCAACACTTTTTGCCCGTATCAAGCACATATTAGAATTTTAAGACGGACTAATTTGACGGATTATACAGTTTGCCGAGCCTATCCATTTCTTTTTTCTTATGCTCAGGCAGAGAGTGAGAATATAGGTTAAGTGTAACCGTTGGAGAAGAATGTCCGAGTATTTCCGAAAGTGTTTTTATATCCATACCAATCTCCAATGCTCTTGTTGCGAAAGTATGTCTTGTTGCATGGAATTTGCGATATGGTATATCCAATTCCTGAAGAATTTTTTTGTATCTTCGTGAATACACGTTCGGCTCAATAAACTTTCCATTTTTTTGAATAAGAAAACCACTTCCGTTCTCAATCGCAGATAACTTTGCAATTAAAAATTTAGGAAGTGGTATATCTCTGATAGACGATTCACTTTTGGGAGTAGAAATTTTTAATTCTGTTTTTTTGTTACCTTTTTCACTTTTTACCCTGTATAGCGTGTGTTGAATTGATATAACACCTCTTTTTAAGTCAATATCATTATTAAGATCTAAAGCACACAATTCTCCGATTCTTATCCCTGTGTAGAAACAAATAAGAATACCAATATCGTTAGGACAAACAGATTGCTCTATATACTGTTCAATAGCCTTTTGCTCAATCTTTGTGAATACTTTTACCTCTTTTCTTTTTACTTTTGGTAATTTAATTTTCCTACATAGTTCACCAGATAAATTTTTCTCATAAGCATCCGATAAACCCAATCTTAAAATTGAAAACACCGAGTTTACACTTTTAGCTGAAAGTTTTTCAGCTAAATCATCAATAAAGCTTTGTATATGTTCATCTGTAAGCATTTTTAATTTAATTTTACCAAGTTTTTTCTTAATATGTTTGTTGATGTTTGATGAGTAAGTTGTATAAGATGACCTCTTAATTCGCTTTTTAGAATCAAGCCATTTATCAAACCAATCAGCTACCGTCATATCAAAAGATATGCGTTTGACTTTTTCTTTTGCATTAACCTTTGCAAGAGTTAGTTTTTCTTTTGCTTCCTTGTAAGTTTTTCCGTACACATATCCCGGAATTGATTTACCATTAGCATCATATCCCTTGATATATCGACCTTCCCATCTTCCATCTTTTCTCTTATAAATATTTTCACCATGTCTTGCCATATAATTAACCTCTCTTTCTGACAACAAATTTGACGGAGAATTTTACATAAATCATCTCCAAAACATTGATTTTTTCGCCATTATATGGTATAATGACTGCAATTATTTTATCATAGACTATTTCTGTAAAGAAGCTATGAAACCTTGATTTTAGGGCATTTGTATAGTATTTCATCATAATGCCATTAAGTAATGTACTTGATTAAAAAAATTAATCGGAGATGTTCGTTTGAACACCTCCGATTTTGTTTTTAATAGCAATTCGGTTTTACCGCAAAACCAAAACCGCCCGTTGTAATCACCACATTGTTTGCTCCTGACGAACAATGAATAACAAGTATGTTTCCGCTTGCATCCTTGCCACCAACTATACCGACATGAGATGTGTCATTATAGAATGCCAAATCTCCGGGTTGTGCTGATGAAAGTGATATTCGTGTACCTTTTGACACTTGCGTACTTGTACCGTGTCCGATTGCAGATTCCGAGAAACCTGCATTGTGAAATGACCAGGTTACAAAGCCTGAACAATCAAGTCCGTAAGGTCGCATACATCCTGAAGATCTACTTCCTTCAGCAGTAACAAGTTTCATCTTGCCCCATTCAGAATCCCAACCTATCGCAGAAGATTTACCGCCCCAAAAGTATGTAAGCTTGCCTACAAGAGAGCAGGCTTTTTTTACTACATTCTTTCGCTCTGCAGATAAACTATCAGGAAGGTTGTCAATTACTTGTTGGGCAGTAACATCAGATATTGCAAGACTTCGTGTTGCTCCTATGAATCCATCTGCATTTTCAAGCAGAGTTTCAAGAGCTTCTTTTTGTTTTCGTGTGAAACCATATTCTGAAATCATTTGGTCTTTTGTTTTTGCCGTTATTGTGATATACAAAACGATTTCCGTTGTTTCACCGCTTGTTACAGTTTCAGTTCGTTTTGTTATAGTGTGCATATCCCAAAATACATCTTTCAACTTTTGTTTTTTTGCATCATCAATAACTACAACATCCTGAACGGTTTCATCATCAACCCCTGCAACTTTTACAGAAAAGATAGAAAGAACTAAACCCCAATCTGCTTGTTCACCCTCCATAACAATTCTGTCATGGGTGGTTGTGTCTTCAATCTCCGTAAGCCTTGCCGAGAGTTCCATATTACATTCATTTACGATTGAAGAAACGGGAATACTTTCTGCGTCTGCAGCTTCGTCAGATAAGAAGATACCAAACGGACTTCCGGCAATAGCCGCAACGATTATAACAACAATTAGAATAACTAAAACAATTACAACACCTATCCATCCAAAGGCTGCAAAAAATGCTGCCGCCGCTTTTGCAACGGCAGATGCAATAGCTTTACCAATAGCGGCTACTGCTTTTGCGGTTTTTACCGCAACTGCCTTTGCAACTTTAGCTGCTTTTATAGCTGCTTGCCTTGCTCTTTTTGCGGCTTCTTTGGCGGCTTTCTTTGTTACTTCTTTTTGAGTTTTTACCACTTTCTTGGTTGCTTTCGTTGTTTTTTTCTTTGCTGTTTTAGATGTATAGGAACTACCACTTTTAACAACGGACCGTGATTTACCAACAACATTATCACGAGTTTTCAAAGCTTTCTTTGAGTTTGCCGTACCCCTTTTAACAGAAGGTGTGGTTTGCTTCGATTTCGGTGTGTTGTTATAGGGCGATTTAATCGGTTCGTATTTTGTTTCCCTCAAAGATTGCATATAGCTTTCTTTGGTTTTAACCATTGATTTAGAGGAACTGCTATCGGCAATTTCCGGTTTGGCATCCTTTATTTTGTCATTAGGAGTTTTTGTGTCAAGAACCTTATTTTCACTCTGATTTTTGTTACCAACTTGGTCACCATTTTGTTCCGCTTGTCGCTTTTCATATTCAGCTTTGGTTTTTAGCTTTTTAGAAACATATTCCTTTCGAGCATCTTTAGGAGTTACAACAGATTCAGAAGAAGGAGCCTTTAACGGCTCCTTTCCTTTAACACCCTTTATAGCATCATCAGGTGTATGTTGCTTTATATAATTTTCTTTTGTCTTAACACCATGAGATGTTGTTTCGCTTTGAGATTTTAGATATTCTTCTTTTGTCTTGACAGTTGCTTTTTCCTGAGCCTTGCTTTTAGCTTGTTCTACGGCTTTTTGATTACCTGAAGGTTGTTCGTTAGTATTATAGTTTTCCTTTGTTTTAGGAGTGTTTTCGTCCGTTTTAGGCTCATTCTCAACTGTCTTTGGTTCTTTGGTAGGAGTTTCAGGTTCTTCCAAGGTTGGTTCCTGATGTTCGGGAGCTTCGCTTTCCCGTGTTTTTACCTTTTGTCTGTGTTCTTTAATTCTGTTTTGTGTAAAAGTTTTGCCCTTATGATAAACTGTGTCAGCAGTAGTATAAGCGGCACTTTCAACTCGTTCTGACGCTTCGGTGTCTGCTTTTTGAGGTTCGGAATAACCTTGCTCCGTTCCAAGTTTTGACTCAACCGCTTTTTTTACAAGGGTATCCTTCATTACGGCTTTAGCATCTTTAACCGTATTTACTACTGCATCCTTGCTTTTGACGGCAACCTTCGGCATATTTGCAGAACTGTTTGACTTCGGGGATTGTTTGGGTTTTATCTTGATGTCTTTTTCACTCAAACCAAATCACCTCCAACTATTTTACAGACCTGCTTTTTTTAGCATCATACATTTTCTTGTCGCATCGTCTGATAAGGTCATCAATGTTTTTATCTCTTTTGGTATCAAATTTTGAATAACCAAGAGAAACAGAAAGCGGATACATTTTTTCCTTTCCTACAAAACTGAGTAAATCTCTTAATTCAGAAATGTAAGATGAAATATCCCTTTCTGCAATACAAACAAATTCGTCACCGCCGATTCGATAAACATCTGCTTTTGTGCCTACCGTCTTACAAAGACATTCGGCAACAGTTTTTATTGTTTCATCACCCGTGCGATGACCGTATGTGTCATTTATAAATTTCATTCTGTTAATATCTACAATGACAACCATAATGTTATCAAGCCTTGCATTAGCTCTGTTGAGTTTTTCAAGCTTTTCTTCGTATGCGTTTCGATTATATAATCCCGTCATCGCATCAGTATAAGCAAGCCTGAAAAGTTTTTCGGTTTCTTTGTTTCTCATATTGACCTCCTGAATAAAATAAGCGGCGGTTACTTTGCATAACCACCGCTTTAAGTTATTTATTGTTTTGTATTTCTTTGAACTTTACACAACTTTGCCCGTTATGCAAATAAATGTACGGACAGATAGGTTCTTTGTTATCCAAAGCCAAAGCATCCGCACCCGTTTGACAATTAGGGCAAAGATTTTGATTGAATTTCTGATTTTCCATATTATCCTTCTCCCGGTTTCGTGCTCATAAGTTTATAGAGTTGTGTGTCTGTTGGGAAGTCATTTACAAACGGTACAATAGAACCACCGACTTTGATAAGTCCACGTCC
This sequence comes from Eubacteriales bacterium, assembly GCA_045631825.1. Lineage (GTDB taxonomy): Bacteria > Bacillota > Clostridia > Oscillospirales > CAG-382 > UMGS1387. The sequence goes on from JAZQVQ010000111.1 coordinate 7,644, forward strand.
GGCTCCTGCGTTTGTAATATAACTCATCTGTGTATCGGATATATTGAGAAGTTCCGAAAGGTCCTTTCTGTCCGAAGGAGATTGATTAAGCATCAATAAAAATTCACTATTTGAGAGCATACCTCTTGCAGTTTCGTTAAGCAGACAATCGGATATGTTCTGTGTGATACCCGTAAGCAATCCACCGTACTTTCTGAAACGCTTCCAAGCCTTTAACAAAAAGTCTGCACTATACTGATTCTTGAAGAACAAGTGAGCTTCGTCAATATAAACTCTTGTATATTTGCCTTTCTTTCTGTTTTCGATTACACGGTTCATAATGTTATCGAGCATAATCAAAAGACCGATAGATTTCATCTGTTCGCCAAGCTCCAATATGTCATAGCTTATAATTCGCTTATTAACATCAACATTACTTTGATGAGCAAAGGCATTTAAGCTACCCGTTGTAAACATTTCAAGACAAAGAGCGAGGTCATGAGCTTCAGCTTCAGGCTGATTTAAGAGTTCATCACGGAGCTGCATAAGTGTAGGTTCTTTATCAGTTCTGCCGTTCATATAGTCGGCAAAAACTCTTATCGTACAACGGTCAATGATTGACTTATCCTTTGCACCAACACCGCCACCCATACGGGATGAGCCACTCTTTAACAGTTCATCAAAGATAGAAATAAGAAGCTCTGATTTCATGGATACCGGGTTTTCATCTTCAACATCTTTATTGATTGCCATAGCGTTAATATGGTTAGATGAAGAAACAGAAAGTCTGATACACTCACCGCCCAAGTTTTTAACAAGAGGTGAATACTCTCGTTCAGGATCAATGATGATAATATCATCCTTAGAGAATATTGCGGCCAAAGCTATCTCAAGCTTTGATGCAAATGATTTACCTGAACCTGATACACCAAGCACAAACCCATTACCATTTAAGAGCAACTTTCGGTTACACATAAGCAGGTTATGTGATATTGCATTGATGCCGTAATACAATCCACCCGTATCAATAATCTCTTGTGTTTTGTATGGCATCAATACTGCCGTGCTTTCGGTTGTAAGAGTTCTGATTGCCTTAATCTTCATAAGTCCATACGGAAGAACTGTATTAAATCCATCTTCTTGCTGATACCTTAAAATTGAGAAATTACAAAGATGCTTTCTACCGATAGAGAGAAGTGTTTCCGTATCATTGTTTAGTTCATCAAGTGTATCTGCCACATGAACCAAAGTGACGGTTACAAACATCATTCTTTGGTCACGGGTAGTAAGGTCATCCAAGAACTCTTTAATTTCTTTTCGCATCTGTTCCATTTCGTAAGGAATATTTGCAGAAAAGTTGTTATTCATATTCTGTTTCTGTTGCCATTTCGTGATGTCAGTTTCAATAGCAAGGAGCTTTTTCTGCACCTGCTTAACTGCATCATCTGTTGCGATTGGCTGAATGTCAACAGACAACATCATACTGCGTGAAAAGTCCGTCAATTCAGAAAGCATACTGTCTTTCAAGAATGACGGATATTCTTTTAAGAATATAACTCTTGCAAACTTTTCTCCCATACGGATATGGTCGCTCTTAAACTCAATACTGTCCGGGCAAATCTTATCTTTGAAATGCTTACCCTTTGCAATAGCTTTTCGCATATCAAATTCAAATTCGCCCTCGTCACCATTACGGAAGAAGTCATAAAAAATACGAAGCCTTTCTTTATATCCAAGCTCCGTAGTTTTAGAAGATAATTTAGCATAGTCTGCGGTCAAGTCATTACCAACACGAGTGAAGAAAGTTCGTGCTTCTTCAACATTCTTTTTCTCCGAAGATATGGTAATAAACTTATCGTGAACTATGTTGTTACTGTCTGCCATTTTATCGCTGAAGATTTCTGCAAGTTCTTCTGCATACACTTTATAACTTTCTTCGCCGTTTGGTGTTGCAAGGCTCGAAAGAACCTCTTTACTTAACTGTCTGTTAAACACACTTATCTTTGCCATAGCATCAGTAGGCAGACCGTTTATGAGTGCAGAATGTGCCAAGAACATTGAAAGTTGGTCATCATCTGATGCTACTGCATAATTCACATCAGAGAATCGCCAAGTTTTAGAATAAGCGTGTCCGCATTTGAAGATACCGTCCTTATACAATCTATCAATCGGTATTGATTGCTGAACTGTTTTCGGTATTCTTCTTTTTTCCTTTTTGGGTTTCTTTTTTCCGAACAGAAACATCTTTTAATACCTCCTTGTAAGCATCGTAAATATAGTTTTCTGATTGATATGTGCGTACACCTGAACAGATGAATTCGCTATAAATATATGCGATTACAAACTGCTCAAAGTTCATTCCGTTATACTTAAAGAACCCTGCTGCAGCAAGCGGTGCCGCACATACAATACAAAGCCAAGACACAGTTTCTTTATCTAAAACATTTGAAAGACCAAAATAGATTCCAACTGCGGCTCCAACTGCACCGAGCGAACAGATAAACTGTCGCATTGAAAGTCCCATAAACAGACTTTCGTGGTAGTCTTTAATTTCTTTGTTTATACGAATTTCCAAAATTCAAAACCTCCTTATCTTTCAGGCTCGTTCTTTTTGGGAGCTTTCGGCTGAATATCCGTAGGCTTTCTACCGTCCTTTGGTTTTATAAAATCAATCTTGTCGCATACCGACATAGTTTGATGTGTAAGAGGTCTTTGCCAAGATTTATGAGTCGGTGCCCACTTAAATCCGTTCTTTTTCAGAACTTCAATCTGTTCGTCCGAAGGCTTTTCAGGGAAATTAAGCTGAAGTCTGTTATTTGCAAGGTTGACAACCGCTTCGCCACCGTTAAATTCCCAACTCTTAAAGACAGTTTCAGGATTATTCTGTATTCTTTCGATAACTGCTTTTAATCTGTCAATCTCTTTGCGATTATCCGTAAAGAACTGACCGGGATATGGTGTTGTCTGTCCGTCTTTTACTCGTTTATCAAGCTCCATAGCTGTTTCAACGGGCACTTCGGGATGACCGAGCGTTGTATTGTTTTCTTTGAAATAATCATTTACAGATTGCATATAGGTAAGTCTGCTTTCAAGCATTTCGATATTCTCCTGAAGCTTTATTACCGCATCAAACTCGTTACTTTTAATTACATTGTTAAACATAGATTTTATCCTCCTTATGTTCCAAGCATTTCTTTAATTATTCTGTCTGAACCCTTAATGAGTCCGACTAAAACAAGCATATTAAAGATAACCTCACCGATATATTTCCATATCATTGTTACCGTTGTTATGCTCGTATCAAGTGTTGGTGTACTTGAACTTGAAAAGGCAGAAAAGATTATACAAGCAAGTACAATAACTGCACCTTCAAGACATACACCCACATAGGATTTTACAAAGTGTTTTCCCATTTCTGCCGTTGTTTCTCCGGCGAAAGTTGCAAGCGGTACGGGAGCAAGCGCCGTGTACATATACAATCGGAAAAATCTTCCGTAAACCGACATTATCATAATGAATGACATTATGGTTATAAAAAGACTACCCAAGATTGTAACAAGCCACAGAGGGATACTTGCCCAAAAGCCTGCATCTTCTACCGCAGTTTCAATGGCTGCCGGTAGTGCTACCGATGCACCACCAACACCGCCCATACTTCCGGCAATTTCAGAAACAACACCACCGCAGATTGTATATAACGCTACCATTAAATCCATTGCGTAAGTGATTGCAACTTTGGCAGCAACAAAGCGGATAAAGTGCCTGAGTGCATATTCAGGTCTTTGAAAGTCACGGAATGATGCCGTGCTCTTAAATATAGACATAGCAAAAAAAAGAACTAACAAACCAAGTCCGATAGCTTGCAGTCCTCCGTTAATACCTTGCACAACACTCCACACAGTACCGCCTTTGAAATGTTCCGGTGAAGTTGTTACCAAAGTCCATATTTCAGCCATTTTATCATTCCAAGTAGCAAAGGCATTTTCCAAGTTGGCAACAATCCAATTATCGCTCAAAAGTATTCACCTCCTTGAACGCAAAAAAGCCACCACTTTTTACGGTGATGGCTTTAAATAAATATTCTGTTAAAATCGCATTCAGAGTAGCGAAACACTCACTTTGGAATTTCTTGATTAGAGCCAAGAGAAGTTCACTATATAAGTTTCTCAATTTGGGTAGAGATGCACCCACTGTTATTCGTTGTCGCTTTGCTTTTTATAATTCAAACAAGCAGCTTCAAGGCTCTTAAAATCCAAAGTATCATTAAGATAGTTTATGTTCTTGTAACCCTTTGACTTTTGGTTATACAACACGAGAGCATTTTTTGTAATCTCATCCTTGCATTTTCTTATGCAAATCATTTCCTTAACAATAAGGGATTTGTATTTTTTATCAGGCTCGCCCTCAATATCATACAGAGTTATGTGTTCACTTTTGACCGGAATCATATTGCTTAATTTGATTTTGCCGAGAAGATGACCTTTATCAGTAACCAATCGTACAATAGGAATTATATTCTTTTTAACTTGTTTTACGCCTTTTTTATAGATGTAGTCATTTGCCTTTGGTGAAGAAAGCGGAGCAAAATACTCAAAGTTATTTATTTTTAATACAACACCTATATATTTTCGGTCAGTCTTATATGTATTACCTTCCCAATACATCACTCGATCATCAACATCGAATAAGTATTTGAGATAATCAGCATCAATTGTATATAATCTCAATCTTTTCATTTGAACACCTCTGAATGTGACAATAGGGCTGCTATACAAGATAGACAGCCCTACTGAGTTAAAGTTCTCCACTTATTGGTAGGAGCTCACCTGAATTTAAAGACCTCCACTTATTGGCAGGAGCTCTCCTAAATAGAACTTCCGTCCTATAGTTTACATTGTATGCAGATTAGAAGGATTTGATACATTCATATCTCTGCATACGTATTGTACTACATATTTAGCAAAAAGTCAAGAGTTGAGCGAAAATAATGCATTTTTCGTCACTTTGCATTAAACATTCTACTCCGATTACATAATCATGTCAAGAATATCCTTTGCAAATGCGATAATTACACCGCCGAAGAATGTAAGAAAGCCGTTTGCTCTCTGCGAAGCATCGTGAGATTTAAGTGACAGACCAATCTGAACGATACCAAAGCCGAGAAGAATAAGACCGATGGCTTTGATGGCCGAGAAGATAAAGTCCGATAAACTGTTAATTGTTGAAAGCGGATCGCCTGCAGCAAGTACGGTGTTTGTCATCATACACATTACAACCGCCATTACCATAAGCACCATTTTTGTTCTTTTCAAAACGATAGTAGCCTTTTCAATTTTATTATTTCTTTTCATGTTTAAATAACCTCCGTAAAAAAGATTTTAGTTTTTGAATGATTTTTTGCAGAAAACTTTTATTCTGCATTTCCTGCATTTGTGTTTCTTGGGTTTTTGATTCTGGTTTAGTTGCTTCTGTCTTTGAGCCATCAGGTTTATTTGTTTCTGTGATGAAATTGACTTTAATGTTTTGCATATAATCATTTTGTTCAATGTCATATACTGAAATCTGAGTTCTTCCACCTTTAGGAATTACAACAGTTTCATCTGCAATAACAACAATTTCTTGTTCGGCTTTTATTTTGCCTTCTTTATCATAAATCGCCGGAACATACTTAACAAGCAGATTTTTTATAGGTATTTCTTCTTGTGAAACATGAGATACCTTTACCACATATCGGTTTACCTCCGCCGTGCCATTTTCATTAGTGCGGTCCTCCAAAACAGCATAAAATACTGCAACTCCTGCCATATTAGTCTGCGTTTTCATCACATCATTCTGTTTGCTATTCACATTTTCATCCTCCTCCAATTCAAATACCATTTCGGAAACAATACTTTCATCAATATCAAATGACAGTTCTTCTGTAAAATACTTGCCTTGTTTGTTATGCGTATATGGAACTGCACCGCCATCAGCGGTAAATTTGATATTTGGATGCGACAGTATATCGAATTTTTTATCCATTATAGGCTTTTCGCCACGAATGAACACAAGTGCATTACTGTTATCGACAAGTCGCACCTCGTCAAGTGTTAAAAGTTCTCGTCCCGTATTTTGATAGTTAGTATTGCTTGAACCGTGTTGTCCTTTTGTAATACCTCTTGTTCTTGTGTCAATGGTTTCTTTGCCAAGCATTTTAGAGATATATTCGTGTGTACTTTGCTCGTTACCACCAAGATAAAGCATTGTGTCGCAGTTACCGACCAAGCTCTCCCAACTGTCTTTAAACAAGGCTTTAAGTTGTGCCATATTCTGAATAATGATGCTTACAGATATTCGTCTTGAACGCATTGTCGCAAGCAATCTTTCAAAGTTATCAGGAAGTGCAACATTGGCGAACTCATCCATAACAAAATGAACAGGTGTTGGAAGTTCGCCTCCGTGCTCGTGGTCTGCTTTAAAATAAAGTTCCTGAAAGGCTTGTGTATAAAGCATACCTACAAGGTAATTAAATGAGTTATCATTATCAGGAATAACGCAAAATATAGCCTTTTTAGTTTCACCTAAACTTCCAAGTTCAAGGTTGTCATAGGAAGTCATTTTAGCAATTTCGGGCAAATTAAAAGCAGCCAAACGAACTGCCGCAGAAATCAAGATTGATTTTGCAGTTTTGCCCGATGCCTGCTTGAATACTTTGTACTGCTTTAGTGCAATGTGTTCGGGGTTTTTATCTTCAAGTCCGTCAAACAGAATATCTACGGGAGATTTGTATTCATCATCATCTTCCACAGTTGCTGCATTTTCGATTAAAAACATAAGCATTTCAAAATTCTGTTCTTCAGGTGGTGCTTCGTGAAGAAGATAAAGCATAAGCGCTGTGTCAAGTGCAATTTCAGATTTTTCCCAAAAGGGATCATTTTGTTGAGCATTTTTAGGAGTGGTATTCTGTATAAGGTTAGTAATAAGCTTGATAACATCTTCATCTGTACGGATATAAGTAAAGGGATTGTATCCGTCTGAATTTTGTGGTGTTATTAGATTAAAAACCTTTACATCATAACCATTTTCCATCAGTAGAGGTGCAACTGCTCGAAGCATTTCACCCTTTGGATCTGCGATAATAAATGATGTGTTACATTGCATTATGTTTGGTTTAGCATAAAATCTTGTTTTACCTGCACCCGAACCACCGATTACAAGAACATTAAGGTTTCGTCTGTGTCTTTTTGCATTAAGTCCAAGTCGCATTGTTTGTGTTATGATGAGATTATTGCTTTTATTTGTGTTATCAATGTATTTCTTTACAATACTTCTAACATTGCCCCATTTAGCAGAACCGTGTTCTTCGCCCGGTCTGCGATTTTCTCTTGACGAAAAGTAAACACCTATACCCATAGCATAGAGAAATAAAAAAACGAGCACAAATTTCAAACTGTACTCGTTAAGGTATATTTCCATCGGGGTATTAAGAGCTTGTGTTACTCTTTCCAAGAGTGGGAATAGCTTTAAATTTTCTTCATAACATCCTGCAATTAAAAGTGCAAGCCAAGCTATGATTGGAATGCCACAGACACATAAAATCAAGACTGTTCTGTTTTCATTTTGCCTATTCAACTTGTGTCACCTCTGATTTTATATATTCTCAATTCGACCACCTCCTTAAATAGAAAAAGGACAGCTCACATTTGAACTGTCCTCAATCTGTTATTACTTATTAAATTTTTCGTTGTAGAGTTTCATCATTGCTTCAAGTCTTGCGTTTTGCTGCACCCATAAATCTGTTACGGGAGCAATAAGTGTTTCTCCTTTGGCGGTAAGTAATACTACATGATTACCGATAACCTCTCTTGCAACAATACCTGCGTCAATCTGCTCTTGAGATAAGCCATCTTTGAGTTTCCACTTTGCCCACACAACCGCATTGTTATCAAGTGTGATTTCAGTAATTCTTTCAACCTGTTCTCTCGGTGTTGTGTACCATCCGTCAAATTCGTATCCGTCTTTGGTCGGGATGTAATCGTTAAGGTTTACTTTTGTACCACGAGGAAGTTCAAGAGGTCTGAAACTTGAACCACCGTCTGTTGCAAAGAATAAGTATCTGTTTGCATATACAATGTTGTAATAACCGATTGGCAAATCATTTTTTTCGCAAGCAAACACCGTTGTTCCTGCAAGCATCATAACCGCCATTACTAAACATAAAATTTTCTTTGCCATAAATATTCCTCCTTAAAAGAATTGGTTTGTTTTGTTTCCTGATTTCATTATATCGACAATATTCAACAAACACAAAAAATTTTGGAAGAAAAAATTTTTTTGACATTTCAAAGGGGCAACCTTTGAAAATTGCCCCTTTGTGAAAGCTCTTATTTTACCCAATTTTCGTTGTCTTTGTTTGCAACGCCAAGATGAGTATTAGCTGCTTCCATAATTTCGTAATATCCCCAATGAGAGTTGTTTTTAAGGTCTGTGAACTTATTAAGAGTTGACACATTCTTATTGATATAATCTTCATCAGGTGTTCTGTTTGTTGCGTGATTTGTTACTGTAACAACTTCAGCTCTTGTGATGTTGTTATCGCCCTTAAAGGTTCCGTCTGCATAACCATTGAGCCAACCGATGTGTTTTGCATAAGCAATATCAGAGTATGCCCAATAGCTCTTTGTAAGGTCTTTGTAGTTTACTGTGTAATCGCTCTTTTTAACATCGTTAAAGAGGTCATAGTAGCGAACTGCCATTGTAACAAATTCAGCTCTTGTTACTGCATCATCAGGTCTGAATGTTCCGTCTGAATAGCCTTTAATGATGTCATACTTTTCAAGATAACCGATGTATTTATAGCACCAATCAT
>JAZQVQ010000112.1:0-2667 GCA_045631825.1 Eubacteriales bacterium
CCGCTTACCTGAAATAGTATAATCAGGGTCACTTGTGTCAAAAACCAATGCACCTTCACCGATGAATTCACCATTGATTTTATACACAAATACAAGTCTGTCTCCCGATACAATTTCCTGACGCCATTTTTCAGCAAGAGGTTGTGACTCCATATTCCATATGTTTGAACACTTGTGATAATCTTCAAGTCTGAGAGATTCCATAACAGTATTTGCAAATTCTGTAAATTTTTTATTTAATACCCGATACTTCATGTTCGCAATATCTTTCAATGAATGTGTTTTCATAAGATGCTTAACAAAGCGACAACCGAGAAAATATCCGACATCTGAATATCCGTTATAAGAACACCAATCTCCGAAGAAATCCTGAACACTTTCTTTTTTATCAAGACGACGGAGATATTCTCTTTTTATTTGGTTCTCATTTTTATAGCACCAATCGAGCCAACCGTCTTTATCCTGATGATAAAATTCATCATCACCGCACAGAATGTGCTCACAAACCATTGCAACACCTTCACAGTAAAGCTGTGCAATGCCTTTTCTTCGTTTGGTGTATTCGGGGATATGCAGATTTCCATTCAGTTCATGCCACAAATGACCGATTTCGTGCAGAATCAGGGCACGCATATTTGTTTCATCGCCCCAATTAAGCTCAATAATTTTCTCAATTCCGAGAAGAACGGTATTTTTGCCGTCAAGCGTGGTTGCCCATCCCGCACCATTACAAAGACCGAGATACAGAATGATGTTAATGTCTGGCTCTGTGTCAAAAAGTTTCGATAAATTATCATTCAGTGTATCAATTACCGTCTGAAAATTTCTGCAGACGAAATCAATTTTTTCTTCATTCAAAGCATTTTCAAGAACAGGTAGAACATCCTTATTGAAATCATATTCTTTTGCATCTTTTTCACATTTTGACGGAAGTTCCTTTGATATCTCTTCTGCATATTTCCGCCATAAGTCAATGCTGAATCCGTCAGTAAAAACTGATTTAATTTTATCACAAGTATTGATGATTTTCATTTATTTCACTCATTTCCTTGCTAACTGCAAATCTATTGTGTCGTAAATTGTAATTTCTCCGCTGTGACGGTTAATTGCATCCTCTATCTTTGAAAAGAACTCATTTCGGATAGTTTCTTCAATTGCAATATGGTCCGAATACGTGCCGAGAAGCATTATGTATTCTTTTGCGTTAAATGTTCGTGTACGGTAAAAAAGCTTATACTGAATATCCGTAAAACCGTATTTCTCTGCAATTATAGCTCTGTCGTGTGCTTGTTGTTCTGTGTATTCAACAGGCGATTTAGGTTCTTTGTTGTGATATTTATAATAATATTCTGCATAGATTCTGTCCATTTCTGCGGACAGTTCTGGCTTTTCTTTATCACGATAAGGATGATTTGCAAATCGAGCGAATACTCCGCCGTCTTTCAGCATATCATAAACCTTTTTATAACCGATTTCTTCGGGTATCCAATGAAATGCAGAAGCTGAATAAATCAAGTCATATTCATCGCCCACATCAATATCTTCAAACTTTCCCGAAATTGCAGAAAAGTTTGGATACTCTTTGAATTTCTCACGGCATATTTCGCAGAAGTTTTCACCGTAATCAATTGCGGTAAGATTGCACCCAGTTTGTAGAAAAGGTAATGTTGCCTGACCGCCACCGATACCTATTTCAACAATGTTACTTGTATTATTAATTGGCTTATATTCAAATATAGTCTGATACAACTCATCAACATATCCGGGACGCAGTTTTTCGTAAGTATCTGCAACTGTATCAAAAGTCCAATTTAAACCGTTTGTTTTCATAAATTCAAACTCCACACTTTTTATAAATCTCCTCGATGCAAGGAGACTTATATGCAATATAATCATCTATGCTGTCGGAAAATAATTTTGCCCCTTCTTCTTTGACTTTGCTGTATTTCTGCACTGCTTCGGGATTGTTTCTCAAATAATCTCTGAAAGTAATGTGCCTGTGGAGTTCTTCTGAAAATTCAGGACAAACATATAAATGGTGTTTCGGTAAATCTACATCGCCTTGATAATCAAAAGCTTCTCTGTCTTTTATGTCGAGATTTCCTTCGTGTATGTAACCGTAAGATGCTAATTTTCCAACCACAGCATCAAATACTGAATAGTCTTTAATGACAATATCAATGTCAATAATCGGTTTCGCAGAAAGTCCCTCAACGGATGTGCTGCCGATATGCTCAATGCTGATTATTATATCATTTATTGTTGTCAAAAGATGCTGTTTAATTGTCTCAAAATCCGCTTTCCATTGCTCGCTATATGGAACAACTATAACTCGTTTTGCCATTTTTACACCTCTTTTAACATCTTTTTTCAAAACATGCAAGAATCAACCCCGGCTCCGTTTCAAGCCTTTTGCCTGTATCTGTATAACCACATTTCGTATAGCATTTTCTGTTTTTATCCAAATCTTCAGGGAAATCAACATACAGTTTTCTTGGCTTTTTCAAGAATTTTTCAGATTCCATGATTGCCTCTGTTGCGATACCTTTACTTTGGTATTCAGGCAAAATGTAAACCCTTGTAAGATAATACTTGCCGAACATTAACTTTTTAATAAAAGGAGTTGAGCCTTTAAGTCTATATAAAATACCACCAACTATTTTGTCA
>JAZQVQ010000113.1:0-12779 GCA_045631825.1 Eubacteriales bacterium
TAATATAGATATAATCAACAGAGTTGAAAAATTTGTAAACTGCCGCAGCAAAGATGTTACAAAGCGTGAGCTGTATATAGTTGAGGGAGATTCGGCTATGAGCTCCTGTAAACTTGCAAGAGACCCTGATTATCAGGCAATAATGCCGGTCAGAGGTAAGACGCTCAACTGTTTAAAGTGCGGATATGACAGAATTTTTAAAAGCGATATTATTGTCGACCTTTTGAAAGTTGTAGGCTGCGGAGTTGAAATAGGAAAGAGTAAATCCTCAGGCAAACTTTCTCAATTCGATCCCGATTCGTTAAAATGGAGTAAAATTATAATCTGTACGGATGCCGATGAAGACGGTTATCAGATAAGAACTCTTATATTGACAATGTTTTACCGCTTGCTCCCATCGCTTATAAAGATGGGTAAGGTGTATATAGCAGAATCACCGCTTTATGAAATAACAAGCAAAAAGCAGGGTATACAGTTTGCGTATAACGAGGCAGAGAAGGCAAAAATTTTAGCACAGATAGGTGATGAAAAATATACAATCCAGCGTTCAAAGGGGCTTGGTGAAAACGAGCCGGATATGATGAATAAAACAACAATGAATCCGGCAAGCAGAAGACTTATAAGAATAAATCCCGATGACGAGCAGCTTACGTATATTATGTTTAATACACTGCTTGGAGACGACCTTGTGGCAAGAAAGGATTATATTGCCAAAAACGGAGCTATGTATATTGACCTTGCCGACGTGTAAAAGAACAGTAAAGGAAGAAGATTATGCATACTTGTGCAGCTGTGGCAACAGCACCGGGAAAGGCTGGTATTTCGGTAATACGGCTTTCAGGGGATGATTGTATACAGATAGCAGAAAAAGTGTTTTTTCCGTTGTCAAAAAAGAAGCTTAGTGAAATACCTGCAAATATGGCGGTTTACGGAGATATAAGAGGTAAGGACAACGTCAAAATAGATTCGGGAATGTGTACGTGCTTTTATGCTCCCAAATCGTATACTGGCGAAAATACGGTTGAAATAAGTTGCCATGGAAGTCCCGTAGGAACAAGCCTTGTGTTGTCACTTCTTCTGGAAAATGGGGCAAAAATGGCACTGCCCGGCGAATTTACCAAAAGAGCATTTGTGAATGGAAAGCTTGATTTAACACAGGCAGAGGCAGTTGCACAACTAATAGATGCAAAATCATCTTCGGCACTAAAGCTGTCATTGTCGCATCTTGATGGGGTTATCGGTAAAAAGATAAGCTCTGTTTCGGATGAACTTACAACACTGCTTGCATCTGTATATGCGTATATAGATTATCCCGATGAGGATTTGACAGATGTTTCCTCGCAGGAGCTTGAGGAAAGATTAATAGTAGTTGAAAATCAGCTCGAGCAGCTTGTAAACTCTTATGCTGCGGGGGTTGCGATAAATGAGGGTGTAAAAACTGCCATTGTCGGAAGTCCCAATACCGGAAAATCGTCATTGTTAAACCTTCTTGCAGGGTTTGAAAGAGCTATTGTTACAGATATTGCCGGAACTACACGTGATGTTGTTACAGAAAACGTTTCGGTAGGCGGAATAATGTTAAAACTGTCGGATACGGCAGGCATAAGACAGACCGAGGACACAGTTGAAAAGATAGGCGTTATGAGAAGCTTTGGCGAAATGGAAAACAGCGAGCTTGTCGTTGCAGTGTTTGATATAACATATAGCCTTGAAGAAAAGGATGTGTCTCTTTGCCAAAGGCTTTTGCAGCTTAAGGAAGATAAAAAGATAATAGTTGTCCTTAACAAATGTGATGTGGCAAAGGCAGATGAACATAAAAAATATCTTGAACAAATCGGACTTGATAATATTGCAGTTCTTTCTGCTAAAACAGGTGTGGGAAAAGAACAGTTCGAAAGGGCACTTTTAAAACTATATCCCGAATCGCAACAGCTCGAGGAAGGCCTTATTATCACAAACGCAAGACTTCACGCAGCCCTGCAGAGTGCACTTGTCGACATAAAAAATGCGGTTAATGCACTTAAAATGCTTACCCCTGATACTGCCTGCCTTGATATAGAGGCGGCACTCGGAAGTCTTTTGGAGGCAGATGGCAGACGTGTGTCCGAAGAAATAGTAAACAATATTTTTTCTCATTTTTGTGTTGGTAAATAGTTTTTAATTTTTTATAGGAGAAATTTATGATAGTACAACTTGAAGAAGCAAAAGTAAAACTCAGTCAGTTAAGTGCGGATACAAAGGAACTTCGTGAGGCTTTGAATATAGATGAGCTTACTAAGAAAGCATCAGAGCTTGAAGAGGCAACCTGTGCAGAGGGCTTCTGGAACCGTGACGATACACAGACAGTATTGACAGAGCTTAAAAATGCAAAGGATGTTGTCGAGTCTTATAAAGATTTGTCCGAGGGAACGCAGTCGCTTGCCGATATGATTGAGATGGCGATTGAAGAAGACGACGAAAGCTTTGTTGAAGATATAATTTCCGAGTTGTCAAGACTTCAGAAAAGCTACGACGCACAGCGTATACAGGCACTGCTTTCGGAGGAATTTGATAAGAACAATGCAATTCTTTCAATTCACCCAGGAGCAGGCGGAACGGAGGCACAGGACTGGGCTGAAATGCTTTACAGAATGTATTGTCGTTGGGGCGAAAAGCACGGATTTAAGGTTAAGCTTCTCGATTATCTGGACGGCGATGAGGCAGGCATAAAGAGTGCGACAATACTTATAAGCGGTGCGTATGCATATGGTTATCTCAGAAGCGAGGTTGGAGTGCATAGACTTGTAAGAGTTTCGCCGTTTGACTCGTCGGGAAGACGCCATACATCTTTTGCATCGGTTGAGGTAATGCCTGAGTTTGACGACAATATTGATATCGAAATACGTGACGAAGATATAGAAATGGAAACACACAGAGCAAGCGGAGCAGGAGGTCAGCACGTAAATAAGACCGACTCTGCAGTCCGTATCACACATAAGCCGACGGGTATAGTTGTAGGCTGCCAGACTGAAAGAAGTCAGCTTCAGAACAGAGAAACCTGTATGAAGATGTTAAAGAGCAAGCTTATGGAAATCAAACAGCGTGAAAAGCTTGATAAAATCGAGGATATCAAGGGCGAAAAGCTCAATATCGAGTGGGGCTCACAGATACGTTCTTACGTGTTTATGCCGTATACGCTTGTCAAGGATACAAGAACAGGCTGCGAGGATGGTAACATAAATGCGGTTATGGACGGAGAAATTGATGAATTTATCACTGCTTTCCTTAAGGTAAAGGGTAATTTCATAAAGTAAGAGACAAAGTAAAGGTTATATTTTACAGTTTGTTAATAAAAAAAGTAAAACAACTATTGAAATTGATCAAAAGTTGTGATATAATTCATTTGTTGCGTTATGGGGTTATTTAACCTTGTGACATAGAAATATGGACAGTCCTCTGTAAGCTGTGCATGAATGTCCGAAAATTAAGGAGGAAAAACCAATGAGCAAGAATATTGCTGTAGAGGCTTTCACAAACGAACAGCTCAAGACTGAAATCCCTTCATTCAACGTAGGAGATACAGTCAGAGTACACAACAGAATCAAGGAAGGTCAGAGAGAAAGAATTCAGCTTTTCGAAGGAACTGTTATCGCAAAGCGTAATGGTGGAATTTCTGAAACTTTCACAGTAAGACGTGTAGCATATGGATGCGGCGTTGAAAAGACATTCCCTATCCACTCACCTAACGTTGTTAAAGTAGACGTAGTAAGAGTTGGTAAAGTAAGACGTGCGAAGTTGTTCTATCTTCGTGACAGAGTTGGTAAGGCTGCAAAGGTTAAGGAAAACATCTGATTTTTGTAACTTTGCAAACGCAAATCGCCCGTATAATGTACGGCGAACTCTTTTGAACGAAAAAGGAAGCCGTAAGGCTTCTTTTTTGCTATTTGTTTTGAAAGGAAAAAGATATGTCCGAGATAAATAATGAGAACCAGATAAAAGATACCGAAAAAAAGAGTTTTATAAGAGAATTGTATGAATGGGTTGAAACCTTTTGTGTTGCACTTGCAAGTGTTGTGATTATATTTACATTTGTATGCAGATTTGTGACTGTCGACGGTGATTCCATGAATTATACACTTATGCATCAGGACAGACTTGTAATTTCAGATTTATTTTATACACCAAAGACAGGGGATGTAGTGGTTGTTCAGGATATGAATGAAACGGCATTCCGCGGGCCGATAATAAAGAGGGTTATAGCAACCGAAGGGGAGACCGTTGATATAGATCCTGAAACATGGAACGTTTATGTCACAGATACTGATGGCAATACACGTATTCTTTCAGAGCCGTATGTAAACAAAATAGAAGGGGAGGATATGGAAATTCCAATCCCATCATACTTCTATCCTCATGCAGTGTCTTATCCTCATACTGTTGACAAGGGCTGTGTTTTTGTTATGGGAGATAACAGGAATAATTCGGCTGACAGCAGATACGTTGGCGATATAGATGAGCGTATGATAATAGGAAAAGCGTATTTAAGACTCTTCCCGCTAAATAAAATAGGCATAGTTAAATAAGGTGAATTTGTAACAAATAACTCAAAGCTTGTAGTTTAAAGCAGGCTTTGAGTTCTTTTTTTGAATATAAAAATAAACCGGTGATTTGTTATAAAAATCCCCGGACTTGTTTTTGTTAATTTGAAAGAAAATCATCTACGAGCTTTTGAACAATGACAGGATTTGCTTTTCCTTTACTTTTAGCCATAACTGCACCGACAATGGTCTTTTTGGCATTTACCTTGCCGTTTTTAAAATCACCTACAGCCTTGCTGTTTTGCTCAAGAACACAAATGACAATTTTTCTTATAACTTCCTCATCATTTAATTGTTCAAGGTCGTTGTCTTTTATATATTGCTCGGTACTTAAATTCTTGTTCCAAAGCTCAGAGACAAGTCGCTTTGCAGTTGAGGCATTTATTACCGCATTGTCACAAAACGATGCGATACAAGCAAGATTTTCGGCACTTATACCAATAACAAACTTGTCATCAATAAGCCTGAAAACCTCCCCCGTGATGAGGTCACAAAGAGTTTTGGTACTTTGCGTGTACTTTAAACATTGCTCAAAATAATCCGAAATTTCCTTGTTTTGAGTTAAGGCATCTGCCTGGGTATCCGAAAGAAGATATTTTTCTGTGTACCTTTTAAATCTTGCGTCTGCAAGCTCGGGTAAAGCACGTCTGCAGTTTTGGATGTAAGAGACATCCACAATGACGGGCTTTAAATCGGGTTCAGGGAAATATCTGTAATCCGCAGAATTTTCCTTGCTACGCATGGGAAAGGTTTTACATAAAACCGTATCAAATCTTAAGGTTTGCTGTATGACATCATTTCCCTCGCAAAGCAAATCAACCTGCCTTATAAATTCAGCATCTATGGCATTCTGTATAAACTTAAAGGAATTTAAGTTTTTTATTTCTGTACGTGTGCCAAGAGTAGTATCGTCTTGCTTTTGTACAGAAATGTTTACATCACAACGAAATTCCCCTTTATTCATACGGCACTTTGATACACCCGAATAAATAAGCACACTGCGTAGCTTCTTTAAATATTCCACCACATCTGCAGAATTGTTAAAGCAAGGCTCTGATACTATTTCAATAAGCGGAACCCCGCTTCTGTTAAAATCAATTTGAGTGATGTTAGTGCTGATGTCGTGAAATAGCTTTCCGGCATCTTCTTCGAGATGGATACGTGTTATTCCGGCACGGAAAATCTCATTATCCTGTGTTTTTATGTCAAGAAATCCATTTTCGCAAATCGGGTGATAAAACTGCGTTATCTGGTAAGCTTTGGGTAAATCGGGATAAAAATAATTTTTTCTGTCAAACCTGCTGTAGCAATTAATTTTGCAGTTTAAAGCAATTCCCGCCGTCACTGCAAGTTCGACGGCCTTTGTGTTTGTAATGGGTAAAGAACCTGGAAAAGCCATACAGACAGGGCAGATGTTTGAGTTTGGTTCGTCATCGGAGCTTGTCTTGCACCTACAGAACATTTTTGTATCGGTACAAAGTTCTGCATGTACCTCAAGCCCGATAATAGCTCTGTAACCCTTGTAAATTTTCATACACCCACACCGCCTTTTATGTATTGTTCAAGAAAATATGCACTTTTAAATAGTAAGTCCTCACGAAAAGAATTGCTTGTAAGCTGTACGGATACAGGAAAACCCGAAGTTGTTTTGCCAACACTCAGACTTATCGCAGGAAGATGACATAAGTTCTGGAAAACTGTAAAAATATCCGATAAATATGGGTTTTTGTCCTGATAACCTAAGGGAAGGGATACTTTGGGGTAGGTGGGACATAAAATACAGTCGCAGACAGAGAAAACTTGTCTGTAATGGTCCGATGTAATACTTCTTATTTGCACTGCCTTTTTGTAATACTTTTCGTATCCTTCCTGTGAAAGCACGTAAGTTCCAAAGAGTATTCTCTTTTTGACAACCTCGCCAAAGCCATCACTTCTTGAAAGGCAGTATAATTCATCGAGATTCTGCACTTTTTTGTCACTGCAATATCCGTATCTTATTGCGTCATAACGTGCAAGATTTGAGCTTGCCTCGGCACAGGAAATCACACTGTAAACGGATGCAGTAATTTCGGGATTGTATAGCTTTATAGGTACAATCTGTGCTCCGCCACGTTTTAAAATTTCGGCACAAGACGTAACAGCCTTTATAATATCCTCATCAACCCCATCGAAGAATATATCCTCAGGAACACCTATTTTAAGTCCTTTGACACCATCTTCAATACCGAGCGTGTAATGAGTGTCTTTGAGTGAAGCACGACTTGTACTGTCGTTTGCATCATGTTTTGCAAGGACAGAAAGGATAAGTGCACTGTCGTAAACAGTTCTGGTTATCGGCCCGATAGTATCAAGTGAGCTTGCATATGCTATAAGCCCGTTTCTTGAAATAAGAGAGTATGTTGGTTTTAAGCCGACAACCGAGCATAATGCAGACGGCTGACGAATAGAGCCTCCAGTATCTGAACCGAGTGAAAAGGCACTTGTAAACGCCGACACACTTGCCGCACTTCCTCCGCTGCTGCCACCTGTACTGAAGTTTTGGTTAATCGGGTTTTTAACTGTCCCGAAAAAAGAAATCTCAGATGTGCTCCCCATAGCAAACTCGTCCATATTTGTTTTGCCTAGAAGCAGTGCACCACTGTCATTTAATAACGATACGCAAAATGCGTCACCAACAGGGACAAAGTCAGACAGCATTTTTGAAGCACAAGTGGTTTTGATGCCCCGTGTACAGATGTTGTCTTTTACACAAAAAGGAACTCCAAAAAGAATACCATTTTTGTCTTTTGAGTTGTCAAGCTTTTGGGCTTTGGAAATAACGTCCTCTTTGCAAACCGTAATATATTCGTTTAACGATGAAAGAGAGATTTTCTTTAAGTATTCGCTTGTTATTTCGGCACACGAAAATTGTTTGTCTTTTATTCCGTCTACAATCTGACGCACATCTAATTTCGTTAAATCACTCATAACTACTCACTCCGAGTCAGACGGAATACTTAAAAGATTTCCGTCCCTGTATTTTGATGCTGATAAAACTTCCTGTGACTGTGTGCAAGATAAACACATATCGTTGTTGCCACTCTCAAAACCTTTTTGAATAAAAACATCGGAAATGGTTTCATCTATACAAATGTATTGCAAGTTTTGTGCAAAGTTTCTCATTGCCAAAAGCGTTTCTGACATTTTTTCTCGTTCCTTGTCATTAAGTTTAAGCTTTGCGTAAGAACAAAGTTTTTCAATATCAATTTCGTTTTCCAAAATAAATCACCCGTTTTTGTTAATATTTTAAACAAAAGACAGACAGTAGAAATTAAAACCACTGTCTGTCGGATAAATCTTTATTTCTGATGCAAATTATTCTTGTTCAGCGGTGTTGTCAGTGCTGTCCTGTGCATTATCGGTATTTTCTAAAGTCTGCTCAGTTGTTTCCGACTCTACGCCCTCATCCTGCTGACTTGAAGCAAGATATTCTGTCAAAGTTGCAGAAATTGGGTAATCATAAGCGTATCCGCCAAGATCAATCTGGGTGTACTGGATAACATTTACTTTGTCTCCGTAAGGTATAAGACTTGTCCAGTCGGAAATATCGTTTTCTGCAAATGAGAGACTTTCTATTTTGTCAAAATTAAGCATAGCAAAATCAGAAACATCCTTTATGCCGTTGTTTTCAAGATAAATTGTAGTAAGATTTTCAAGCTTTGCTATTACACTTGTGTCGATTGCGACGTCGTTAATGCTGAGCATTTTAACGCCTGTGAAGTATTGTAAAGCATCAAAAACAACAGTGCCTGTCGCTTTGAAAGAGGCAGATTTTGTAAACTTTGCAGGGTCTGCAGTAATTTCGGGAATTACAATGTCTTCTGCTTTTACTTTGTCTGTGAGAGCATCGACTGATGAACTTTCATCTTTTTCCGCCTCAGCCGCTTCAGCCGCCTCTGCTTCTGCTTTCAATTTGGATGCTTCATTTGCAGCCTCCTGCTGCTTTGCATATGCGTCGTATTCTGCAATAAAGTCATCAAAACCAACAGCTATACTGTACTGACCATTTGCATCAGTTGAAACAACTTCAAGGTATTTCACGCTTGCAAGGTCTGCCTCGGTAATTGATGAAGCGGTCTTATCAAAAATGTCAGCAAAAGCACCGGCAATTTGCTTTGACTCAAAGAAACTTGACTGAGCAGATAAACCGCTGAAAATTACGTAAACTGAACATGCGGCAACAACTATTATTGCTATGAGAAGAAGAATAAAATTGTTGCGGCTCTTTTTTTGAGATGTAGTTAAATTTGCCATGACGTCCTCCAAAATTTAATTAGGTTAGACACAAAAAGTGCCATATGAAAATATTATATCACCGCTTTTTGAAAATTACAAGGGTTTTTGCTTATTTTGTTAAGATATAGTGATTTTGCTACAATATAATAGTTAATAAGCAAAAAAGTTTCTTTAAATGTCTTGACTTTTAACGAGTGTTGCTTTATTATATAATAATGTATATTTGTGTATTTATGCTATAAAAAGAAGTTTTTGGAAGGAAGTAGAAAATATGAAATGGACAGGACTTAACGAGCTTCGTGAAAAGTATTTGTCATTTTTTGAAAGTAAAGGACACCTGCGTCTTAAGAGCTTTCCGTTAATACCGGTAAATGATAATTCTCTTTTGCTTATAAATTCGGGTATGGCTCCTATGAAGCCGTATTTTCAGGGCACAAAAGAGCCCCCAAGAAGACGTGTAACGACATGTCAGAAGTGTATCCGTACACCTGACCTTGAGCATGTCGGCAAGACGGCACGTCACGGGACATACTTTGAAATGCTTGGTAACTTTTCATTCGGAGATTATTTCAAAAAGGAAGCTATTGCATGGGCGTGGGAGTTTCTGACACAGACCCTGGAAATTCCGGCAGAACTTCTCTGGCCGAGTGTTTACGAACAGGATGACGAGGCATATAGCATCTGGCGTGACGATATAGGAGTATCTGAAAATAAAATTGTGCGTCTTGGAAAAGCCGACAACTTCTGGGAGCATGGAAGCGGTCCGTGTGGTCCCTGTTCGGAAATATATTTTGACAGAGGAGAAAGGTACGGCTGTGGTATGCCTGACTGTAAGCCGGGCTGCGAGTGTGACAGATACATGGAAATATGGAACAATGTATTTTCACAGTTTGATAACGATGGGAAAGGCAACTATACAGAGCTGATTCATAAGAATATAGATACAGGTATGGGACTTGAAAGACTTGCGTGTGTAATGCAGGGGGTTGATAACCTTTTTGAAGTTGATACCGTCAGAAAGATTCTCGATACAGTTTGCGAGTATTCCGGAAAGAAGTACGGCGAAAACGAAGCAAATGACGTTTCTATAAGAATCATAACAGACCATATAAGAAGCACATCGTTTATGATTTGCGATGGTGTTATGCCCTCCAATGAAGGACGTGGATATGTCCTGAGAAGACTTCTCAGAAGGGCAGCACGTCATGGCAGACTTCTCGGTATAAGCGGCTCTTTCCTGCATAAACTCTGTGAGGTAGTAATACAGGAAAACGAGGGAGCATATCCTGAGCTTCGTGAAAAAGCAGATTATGTTAAAAAGATTATAAGCATAGAGGAAGAACGCTTTGATGCAACAATAGACACGGGACTTTCAATTTTGTCGGGACTTATTGCTGAAATGTCACAGAACGGACAAAAGGTTCTCTCTGGCGAGGAAGCATTCAAGCTTTATGACACTTTCGGATTTCCGATTGATTTGACTAAGGAAATTATTGCCGAAAAGGGTTTTGAAGTAGATGAAGAAGCTTTTGCAAAGCTTATGACAGAGCAGAAAGTCAGAGCAAGAGAAAACAGAAAAGATGCAGATGGCTGGTCAAATGATTCGGCAGACCTTTTGAAAGATATTGGTAAAACAGAGTTTGTCGGATACGATAAAACAGAATGTAAAGCAAAGATAGTAGCCATAATAGTTGATGGAGTAAGATGCGAAAACGCTTCCGAAGGAAAGTTTACTGTTGTTTGCGACAAGACCGTGTTCTATGGCGAAGGCGGCGGACAGGTAGGCGACAAGGGCGTAATTGAACTTTCAGATGCTAAAATAAACGTTGTAGATACAAAGAAATCCGATGGAAAGTATATGCACGTGTGCGAATTTGAACAAGGCGGATTTGTCAAAGTTGGCACTGAGGTCACACTCAAAATCGACGCACAACGCAGAGAAGCAATAAAGAGAAATCACTCGAGTGTGCATTTGCTTCAGAGTGCTTTGCGTAAGGTTCTCGGCGACCACGTCGAACAGGCAGGCTCTTATGTTGATGAATACAGAGCACGTTTTGACTTTTCTCATTTCCAGGCTATGACACCAAAGGAAATTCTTGATACCGAGGCACTTGTAAACGAATATATCCTTTCAGGTTTTGATGTAACAACACTTGAAACTGATATGGAAACAGCCAAAAAAGAAGGGGCTATGGCTCTGTTTGGCGAAAAGTATGGCTCGGTTGTAAGACTTGTAAAGATGGGTAATGTTTCTGCAGAACTCTGCGGAGGAACTCACCTTGATAATACTGCAAAGGCGGGACTTTTCAAGATAGTAGCAGAAAGCTCGGTTGCTGCCGGTGTCAGAAGAATTGAGGCAGTTACGGGAAATAATGTTATAGATTATATTTATCACGATAAAAAGCTCATTGAAGATACTGCAAAGATATTAAAATCGGGAAATGTATCCGAAATAGCTGCAAAGGCTCTCCAGATTGAAAATGAAGTCAAAGAGCTTAAAAGTAAAATTGAACAGCAGAACAGCGTTATAGCAAGTATGAAAACTGCAAGTCTTGCCGATAGTGCACAAAAGGTTGGTGCATTTAATGTTATTACCGCTCGTCTTGACGGTATGACGACAGATGAGCTTCGTGCAGCAGGGGACATTCTCAAGGAGAAAGACGAAAACGTTGTTGCACTCTTGTGCTCGGTTGTCGATGGCAAGGTAATGCTTGTTTCAGTGTGCGGTAAGCAAGCTGTAAAAAATGGAGCAAACGCAGGTAAGATTGTCAAGAACGCAGCGACTATAGCAGGTGGTGGCGGTGGCGGAAGACCTGATAGTGCAAGTGCAGGGGCTAAGAATCCCGGGATGGTTTCCAAGGCTCTTGAAAGTGTAAAAGCCTCGCTTGAAGCTTAAGATTGGATAAATGTAAATTTTAGGGAGGAAAAAGTAGTTATGGCAGAAAATTGTACACATGATTGCAGCAGTTGTTCACAGAATTGTGAATCCAGAGATAAAAAAAGCCTTATTGAACCGCTTAATGAACATAGCAGCGTCAAAAAGGTTATAGGAATTGTAAGTGGTAAGGGTGGAGTCGGAAAGTCCATGGTGACATCGCTTCTCTCAACTCTTATGGCAAGAAAAGGGTATAAAGTTGGAATACTCGACGCAGACGTGACAGGGCCATCAATACCCAAGGCATTCGGCGTTCACGGGAAAATAACAGGGTATGATAACTTTATGCTCCCTAAGATTACACATAGCGGAATTAAGATTATGTCTGCAAACCTGCTTCTTGAAAAGGAAGATACTCCGGTTATATGGAGAGGGCCAGTAATCGCAGGTGCAGTAAAACAGTTCTGGACAGACACGGTGTGGGAAGATGTTGACTTCATGTTTGTCGATATGCCTCCCGGAACGGGTGATGTTCCGCTTACAGTGTTCCAATCACTGCCTCTTGATGGAATAGTGATTGTAACAAGCCCTCAGGAGCTTGTTTCACTTGTTGTTGCAAAGGCTGTAAATATGGCAAAGACTATGGAAATTCCGATTCTCGGGCTTGTAGAAAATATGAGCTATGCAGTTTGTCCCGATTGCGGCAAAAAAATTGAGATTTTTGGGAAGAGTAAGACAAGCGAGATAGCAAAGAAAGAAAACCTCGATTTGCTAGCACAGATTCCGTTTGATATGAGCATTTCCGCTCTTACCGATAAGGGTGAAATTGAAAAGTTCTCAGGAGATTTCTTTGATAAAGCTGTCGAAAAAATCGAAAAACTTTTGTAAAAACAATAATAAAATCAAAACCAACAGTTCAACTGGTGGTTTGCTCACCCCTAAAAGGAGTTGCTACTGGCTTAGCCCCTGAAAGGGGCACTGAAGATTTAACATCGCATTACAATCACTGGCAGCCGCTCACGTGCGGCTGTTTATTTTTGCCTACTTATTCT